>JAFTUZ010000130.1 GCA_017466005.1 Clostridia bacterium
TAGTTTTATGTTTTTATTATTTAATACTTATATTTTATAAAATAAAATTATTTTTACCAAAAAAATATGCTATATTTATTTATAATTTTACATTTTTTTTGCTATTTGTTACCAACTACATACATCTAACAATCAGTTAAATGTGTGTTTTGTAATAGGGAGGAAAAAGATGTTTAATAAAAATAAAATAACTCTAGAAACTAGAGAAAATAAAATGGAAAAAATAAAGAAAAAAGGTTTAAGAAAAACTTTATTTACTACTGTAATGAGTATGGGAGTATTGCTTGGTTGTACAGGAATGCTAGTAGGTTGTGGCGAAGCAGGCCCAAAAGGAGATACCGGAGCAACTGGGCCAGCTGGTCCACAAGGAGTTGCAGGTTCAAGTTTTTTAACAGATGAAGGTGTGCCGGCAAGTACATATGGGGCAAATGGTGATGTGTATTTAGATTCCTCAACTTTTAATTTATATAAAAAAGTAGATGGTGTTTGGACAGAATTAGGTAATATAAAAGGTGATACAGGAGATACTGGTGATACTGGTCCAGAAGGTTCGCAAGGTGCTGCTGGTGTGGATGGTTCTATGTGGTTTACTGGAACAGCACTTACCGGAACAGGCACTGAAATAGAAGCAACTGTAGAAAATACAAAAGTTGGAGATTTGTATTTTAATACAACTACTTGTGATTTATATCAATGCGTTGCAGAAAATACATGGAATTGGATTTCTAATATAAAGGGTGAACAAGGAGCAACTGGTCCTGCTGGGGAACAAGGTTCTACAGGTCAGGCTGGTGAGCAAGGTGTGGCAGGCGTTTCTGGTGCAACATGGCTTACAGGAACTGCTATATCAGGTACAACAAGTGGAATTTCTGCTGAAATAACAGATTCAAAAATTGGTGATTTATACTATAATACAACATCTTGTGATTTATATCAATGTGTGGCTGAAAATACATGGGATTGGCTATCTAACCTTAAAGGGGAACAAGGTGTTCAAGGTGTACAGGGGGCTACTGGTAAGGACGGAGTTGATGTTGGTGCATTAGATAATATGGGTTTTATGCATATATCTTTTGATGATGTAACAATTTGCTTTAATAACTTAAAAAATAACAGTTATACAAGTTTATATGATGAGCCTTTCTTTAATTGGTTAAAAACTTTACACGATACTTATGGTGCAAAATTTAGTTTGTATGCATATAATAGTTCTTTAACTAGTGTGCCTAACACTTATGCTGAAGAGTTTTTTGAAGCAAAGGATTGGTTAAAAATTGGTTTACACGCAACAGATTCTAGTTCTAATTTTGGAAGTTCTACATATGAGCAAGGTAAAACTGCATGGAATACTTTTGTAGATAATGTTACACGTATAACTGGCACATATTTAAGTGTGGATAGAATGCCAAGACTTCATACTTTTGCTGGCAGTGAAGAAGCATTAAAAGGTATGAGAGATGCTAATTATGGTGCTATTGGATTTTTATCTGCTGATGATGCTAGAAATTCATATTATTTTGATGATGAAACTACTACATATTTATATTCTAACGACCATATAACAGATTATAAAAATGGATTAACTTTTGTGGCAACAGATTTAAGAACTGATTGGTTTGCGGGAACAAGTGCAAGTAATGAATATAGAGAGCCAACAAAAGACAATGTGTATGATGAACTTGTAGAAAGATATACAAATGTTGAGTTTGCAAACTCAGTAAGTTCTTACATATTATTTGGTCACGAATGGCAATTTTATAATGGAACAACTTTAACAGAAACTGGTAAAAAGTATTTTGAAGATGCTTGTAAGTTTGCAAATGAGTATAATATCAATTTTGATTACTCTCAAAACAAGGCATTTAATCCAACACCTTATGATATTTATCCACAAACCACTACAGCGGGTGGAAATACTGATAGTGAAGAAGAACAAGAGCCTGCTGTAACAACTGTAAAGTATTTTAACACTGATATGCAAATTGTAGATAGTATTAGCGAAATGACTTTTGATATAAACTATACACTTCCAGGTGGTGCAACCACTGATTTTAAGGATGCAACGGTAGATGGTAGGGCAACTTGTGTTACAGAAGTTCTTGCAGTAAATGGTGGGGAAACAATAGATTTTGTTTCTAATTTGGCAGAAGTGTTTGGCTCTACTGATTTATCTTGGGCCCTTATGGAATTTTCATCTGCGCCATTAAGTGTAAGTACTTTGTCTTATCAAAATGTTACTGCATCTACAACTGATTTGCAACAAAAAGCGGCTTGTGGATTTGCTTGGTTAACTGGTGATACTTCAAGCCATACTCTAAATTCCAATACAAGATACATAATGTTATCTTTTAAAAATGGCGATGGCTCTGTTGACTTTACTCCTGAACAATTAGAAAAATTATCACAATGTTTAACAATATCTTAAAAAATATAAATATAAATAAAAAGAGTGGAAATAAAATCCACTTTTTTTAACGTTTCAAACATAAAAAGCCAAGAGAAAAACTCTTGGCTTAATTTTTTTCTACTAGTTTTTAAAGTTTTTGTGCATTTATTGCATTTTTATTTACTGTGGAATGTAAGGCCAACACATTTAGAGCCTATAACAATAGCATTATTTAATGAAATATAGGTTTTGGTTATTTCACTTTCATCTACATATTGCAAAAAGCGGTTGTAAAGTTTATCTGCTTCATCATCTGCATTAAGGCTAACAATAGAGAAGGTGTAGTCTGCAATATTTTCGCCATTATTATTAACAATATCAAAAAGTTTTGCAACAGTATTTTTAAAACCTTTTGCTTTATCTAAAAGGTTAAATTTCCCTTCGGTATTTATACTTATTATAGGTTTCATATTAATTAATGCACCACTAAAACTTTCTTCAATATCATCAACAATAGGGTTTTTTGCCAAAAATTCTACATTATCAACAACAAAAGCGGTAACAAATTCACCAGTGTGAGCACGTGCAAATTCTATAGCTTTCATAAAATCGCCTTCTTTTTTATATAAAGTAGTAGCAAGTTTAGCAATATCACTAATACCACGAGAAACGGTTAGGGTATCTATTAAAACAATGTTTTGTTCAGGGAACTCTTCACTTAACTGTGTAAAAGCTGCTTTAATGTCGGCACCGCCATCAGGTAAAAGTTGTGTTGAAACGGTAAAGAAAGCAATATCTTCACCTTGTTGAGCAAATGGTTTAAAAAATTCAATCCATTCTTCTTGTGTTAAATGAATAATTTTATATTTACCATTTAATATATCTTCATATAATTGTTTGTTATTTTTAACTTCTTCGTTATAACCTTCAAAATTAATGATTTTTCTGCATTTTGAGATTTTGCTTGGGGCAAGGGTTAATCCAAAAGTTTCTAATTCGCTACCAAACATATCTGCAAAAGCATCTACAAAAAATTTTGCCATAAATTTTCACCTCTTTTAACCTTATAATAATACATAATTTTTAAAAGGTTTGTCAAAGGTTTTTAGTCAAATTAAAAACAAAATTTATAAATTCTTTTGTTAAAAGCAATTTTTTGAATATAAGCATTTGTTTCTTTGTAAGGGGTTGTTGTTAATTTTACTCCATTAGATGAATATTTTTCGTTTTTTAGCCATTGCTTTACATAACTACTGCCAGCATTATATGCGCTTAATGCGGTGTTTTCATCTTTAAATTCATTTAATAACATATTAAGATAGGCACAGCCTAATTGAATGTTTATTTCTGGAATAAATAAATCTTCTTTTGAATTTAATTCAATTTTTTCTTTTTCCGCTACCCAAAAAGCGGTGGAAGGCATAAGTTGCATAAGCCCCATAGCACCCGCTTTGGAAATTGCTTGTTCATTATATTTACTTTCGGCATTAATTACACTTGCAACCAAAACTGGGTCTAGGTTGTATTGGTTAGAATATTTTTCTATTTCGTTGTGATATTTTTGTGGAAATATTAGTAAAAATAAACATACAGCAAATGCAATAAGAGCAAATATTATAAAATTTATTAAAATAATCTTTTTCATTTTTTTCACATTATTTATTATGTATAATTTTTGAAAATTAATCACTGCAAAACACTAATATTTAATGATTTTACTATATTTAATTAAAAAAGCTAAAATTTTTACATTTTAACCAATTTTCTTGCAAAAAAAACAAAAAACATCTTGACTTTGCGTAATTTTTAGTATATACTTTGTGTAAAGTAGAAATACTTGACAAGCAGTAGGTGTAAATTATGAACATTTCACAAATAATTAAACTTGGTAAAATGCTTGATTTATATGGGGCTTTGCTGACTGAAAAACAATTTAAAATTTTAAATAGTTATGTTAACTACAACGGTTCGCTATCAGAAATTGCAGAGGAATATAATATTTCTAGGCAGGCAGTAGCGGATTTGGTTAAACGCACAACCGAACGTTTGCAGGATTTGGAAAGTAAGTTAAAATTTTGCAATAAAATTGAAGTTGTTATTGCAAAGGTTCCAGAAATTTTAAGCAAGCAAAATTTAACTGAACAGCAAAAAATTAGTTGTGAAAAATCTATAATTGAACTTATAAAAACCTTGGAGGATTAATTTATGGCACTTTTTAGTTCGCTATCCGAAAGGCTTGGGCATATTTTTTCTAAAATAACTAAGCGTGGTAAATTAACCGAACTTGAAATTAATCAAGCAATGCGTGAAATACGAATTGCTTTGCTTGAAGCAGATGTAAACTTTTCAGTTGCGAAAAAGTTTATAGAGCAAGTTTCTCAAAAAGCAGTTGGGGAAGAAGTGTTAAAAAGTTTAACACCTGGTCAGCAAGTAGTTAAAATTGTAAACGAAGAACTTATTGCTTTAATGGGAAATTCGCAATCAAAACTAGACCTTTCTGGCACACCGCCAACAATTATAATGATGTGTGGTTTGCAAGGTGCTGGTAAAACCACAATGTGTGGAAAACTTGGTGCATATTTAAAAAGCCAAGGGAAAAAGGTTTTGCTTGTAGCGGGTGATATTTATAGGCCTGCGGCAATAAATCAGTTGCAAATTGTTGGTAAAAATGCTGGGGTTGAAGTGTTTGAAAAAGGTACTCAAAACCCAGTTAAAACAGCAAAAGAAGCCATTGAGTATGCAAAGAAAAACGACTTTACTGTGGTTGTTATTGATACAGCTGGTAGGTTGCACATTAATGAAGAATTAATGGAAGAACTTGCAAATATCAAGCAAGAAGTAAAGCCTGCTGAAATTTTGCTTACAATAGATGCAATGACTGGTCAGGACAGTGTTACAGTTGCAAAAGAATTTGATGAAAAGTTGGATATTACTGGTGTGATTGTAACAAAACTTGATGGTGATACTCGTGGTGGTGTGGCTCTTTCGGTAAAAGCAGTAACTGGTAAACCTATAAAATTCTGTGGTGTTGGTGAAAAGTTGGGTGATATAGAACCTTTCTATCCAGACCGTATGGCATCAAGAATTTTAGGTATGGGTGATGTTCTTACCTTAATAGAAAAAGCACAAAGTGCTGTTGATGAAAAGGAAATGCAAAAACTAGAAAAAGCTTTTAGAGAAAACGCATTTACTTTGGAAGACTTTTTGGCACAATTTGATAAACTAGACAAAATGGGCGATATAAACCAGTTAATTGAAATGATTCCTGGTGCGAAAAAGAAATTGGGAAATGTTTCGGTTAATCCTAAAGACATAGAAAGAAATAAAGCAATTATTCAATCTATGACAAAAAAAGAAAGATTAAATCCAGACATCATAAAAGCAAGTCAGAAAAAACGAATTGCAACCGGAAGTGGAACAAGTATTCAAGATGTTAATACTTTATTAAAGCAATTTTACCAATCTAAAGAAATGATGAAAAGATTTGGCGGAAAGAAAAAAGGTAAATTACCATTATTTTAATGGAATTTAATATTAAAAATTTATAAATTTTAAGGAGAAAATTACTATGGCAGTAAAAATTAGACTTACAAGAATGGGAGACAAAAAATCAGCATTCTACCGTGTTGTTGCAGCAGATTCTCGTTGCGCAAGAGACGGAAACTACATTGAAAACTTGGGAACATACAACCCAGTTAAACAACCTTTTGAACTTAACTTAAAAGCAGACAGAATTCAATACTGGCTTTCTTGTGGTGCTCAACCAACAGAAACAGCAAAAGAATTACTTATTAAAGCAAACATTATAGAAGCTAAACCTTATGTGGCACCAAAACCTAAACAAATGCCACCAGCTCCAAAAACTAAACCGGAAGAAAACGCAGAAGCAGAAGGTGAAGCTGCAGCAGAATAATTCTGCTAAAAGGAACTTTGTTAAGCAAATATATTCAAAGGAGATACTATGCAAAAACTTGTAGAATATATTGTTAAAGAACTTGTAGATAACAAAGAAGCTGTTAAGGTAGTTCAAACAGAAGATGCAGATGGCTTTGTTATAAATGTAAAAGTTGCCCCAGATGAAACGGGACGAGTTGTTGGAAAATCTGGAAAAAATGCACAAGCAATTAGAACCATTGTACGTTCGCTTGCTGGTAAGCATGGATATTCTGATAAAAAATTTATTGTTAAGTTTGATTAACAATTACAACAAAGGGGGTTGCCCCTTTTTTGTGTATATAAAGGAGAAATTTATGTTTGATGTTGTGGGTAAGGTTTTAAAACCACAAGGTATTAAAGGCGAAATAAAAATATTACCACTTTTAACTGATTTTGAAGATTTTAAATATTTTACAACTTTACAAATTAAAAATAACTCTTATAAGGTTGTTTCGTGCCGAGTACATCAGGGCTATGCTTATGTAAAGGTAGAAGGTATAACTGATTGCGATATGGTGGAAACTATGCGTGATGAAATGGTTTATGCTAGCCGTGATGAGTTGCCAGAACTTAATGAGGGTGAGTATTTTATAACTGATTTAATTGGTTGTGTTTTAGTTGACCAGCAAAATAATCGTTTAGGTAAAATTACTGATGTGTTTAATTATGGTGCTAGTGATATTTTGCAGATTATGGACGGAACAGAAGAAATTTTATGCCCTTATTTAGACGAATTATTTATAGAAGTAAATTTAACAGATAAGGCTATAATGGTTGATGGTAAAAAATTTAAGGAGCTAACTGATAGTGAAGATTGATATTTTAACATTATTTCCAAACAGTTTTGAACCTTTAAAGGAAAGTATTATTGGCAGGGCTCAAGAAAATGGTAAAGTGGAAATAAATTTAATAGACATAAGAGAGTTTTCGTTAGATAAACATAAAAAATGTGATGACTATATTTTTGGTGGTGGTGATGGGCTTTTAATGACTCCACAACCACTTTTTGATGCTTTGGATAGTGTTGTAACAGAAGATAGTTATGTAATTTATTTTTCGCCTAAAGGTACTACTTTAACGCAACCTAAAGTAAAAGAATTATCTAATACACAGCATTTAGTGCTTATTTGTGGACATTATGAAGGAATAGACCAACGAGTTATAGATAAGTATGTAAATGAGGAAATTAGTATAGGTGACTATGTGCTAACAGGTGGTGAACTTCCGGCAATGGTGCTTGTTGACGCTGTGTGTAGATATTTGCCAGAAGTTTTAGGTAATTCTCATTCTACAGAAGATGAATCGTTTAGTAATAATTTGTTAGAATATCCACAATACACAAGGCCACAAGAATTTAGGGGGCTTACTGTACCGGAAGTATTGCTTTCAGGTAATCATCAAGAAATAGCAAAATGGCGTTATGAACAAAGTTTAAAAATAACAAAAGAGCGTAGGCCAGATTTATTAAAAGATAATGATTAAGGACAAAATATGTATATAGAAAAATTTGAAGATAAAATTGATGTTTTAAATAATGTTTTAGAAATAGTTTTTAAAGAATCTAATATTAAATATTCACCATTTGTAACAGAATACTATCGTTCATATGATAAAAAGTATTACGGCGCAGTTAAATGTATTCCTAAAAAAAATAAAAATGAAAAA
>JAFTUZ010000131.1 GCA_017466005.1 Clostridia bacterium
GGTATCACTCTTGCAATTAAATATGCAAAAGCTGAAGAAGATGAAGATAAGAAGAAAGCTAAAGGCTCATTAATCAACGTAGTTGTTGGTGTACTTGTAGCAGTTGTTTTCGTAGCTGTTATCCAAATCCTTCTTAACAGTAAAATGATCGAAAAATTATTCCCAAAAATCAATACAAACGAAGTTTAATCTTTGTTTTATGTATTTGGTTATTAAGAATACGACAAAAAGGAAGTTCTTTAGAACTTCCTTTTTTTGTTAAATGCAAAATATAAAATGCACCATAGTGGTGTGTTTTTTTGTTTTTTAATTTTTTTTTGCAAAAAATAAATAAAAAAATAAAAAAAATGCTATTAATTTAATCAATTATTATTCTTTAAATTGTATGTTTTGCTGTAAAAATAACGATTAATTTACACACTATAATATTAAAGATAAAAAAATAAAAAAAATGAAATTTTCTTTTATTATTTTATAATAATTAATTGTCTATTTTTTTTTTGTATGATATAATGTATGGTATAAAAGAATATTCTGAGTTTTTCTATGCTTTTTTGTATATTATTGAAAAAAATAATACAAAAATACCATTGAATTATTTAGAGAATGGGGGAAAATATGAATTTATTTAACTTTTTAACCTTTTTTACAAATTTATTTTTAGACCAGACAATTGAGGTTACAGGAACCATTCAAACGGGTTTTTGGGGATACCTTTGGACTATTGTAGGTTACTGGTTTTGTATTGTTTGGCAAGGTATTTGCGGACTTTTTTATGGTATTTGTAAATTATTACTTGCCTTAACAGACTTTTTGCAGTATTTTATTCAAAAACTGATAGGTTTGGATTATTGGCTTAATAGTCCAACTTATACTATTGAAGGTGCGACAAAAAGTGACCTTTTATTCTCGTTTTTGTATAATGAAACGGTTCAAAAGACTTTTAGGGCTATGGTTGGTTTGTTTTTAGTGTTACTTATTGTATTCACTATATTTGCTATTGTTAGAAATGAATGGCAATACATTTCAGGTGGCGGAAAAGGTGGAAATTTTGGTGATGGTGCAAATACAAAGACAGCTATCTTAAAGAGTTCTATTAAGGCTATTATGCTTGTGTTGACATTCCCATTACTTATCACATTAGGCATCATTTCAAGTGATGCTATTTTGGCGTCTCTTGTAAAAGCGCTTAATATTGACACGGGTTCAACTTTTGGACAACAATTGTTTAATATTGCGGCACAAAGTGCAAACAGATATAGACAATACGCATCTGTTGGTTCAAGACAGCCGATAACTGATGAGATTACATTCTATATTAGCGATGAAAAGTATATTTATTTGAATACTGTTTATAATGAAGATGAGAAGTCTATAGGTGTTTCAACATTTGAAGATTATGTTGTAAGAACAGCAAATGCTAAAAAATATACTGTTAGAACAATATTTGATCCTATTCAGTTGAATAATTCAAACTTTACCGGATATTGTATTTTATTGGATCAAGCTGAGTATACAAATAAAGGTAAATATTTCTTGGTTCAAAAAGGTGATAATGATCCAGTTGCACTTTATTATTACCTTAATAATGTGCTTAAAGCAAAAATCATGACCAAGACAAACGATATTAAAAATCCATCTTTGCAATCTGCTATTGTTTCAAATTGCAGTAGTATGGATGGTTATGGATTTATTTCAAATTGTAACTTAAATAATTATGACAGAGGTAGTGAGGTTTATACCGCTGCATATAATACATGGGGTTACGCAACAACCTATATGAAGCATATGGAATTCGTGAAAACTATGTTCTATAGTAACATGAAAATTGCTTCTGGTACAGAATCTCGATTAATGTTTACAGGTAGTAA
>JAFTUZ010000011.1 GCA_017466005.1 Clostridia bacterium
CAGAATGACAATGTCTTACAATACCACAACTTCAATAATTAATGCTGGAACTTATGTAGATTACAGAGACAGTACAACATTGCAATATTTTTTATTTGAAATTAACTACGATTTTAACACAAAAACGTTAAATAGTTTTTCAATCTTGGGCCTCTCGGGAACAGATACCGAAAAAACATCAGCTGGCGTTAGATACTACACATTTGAAAACAACACACTTAAAGTTTTAGATAACACAGCTGAAAGTTTTGAACCTTTTGCACAAGAAATACTTGCAGAAATGGAAATATTAAGCACTCCAGAAAGAGAAACAAACCCAGCAGATTATTCGGCTGAATATATTGCAGCAATGAATACAGCACAAGGAGAATAATTTAAAGAGAACAAAAGCGTTCTCTTTTTATTTTGTATATAATTATAATTGAGTATTTACAAAATATTATATGTGTGTTATACTAAACGCAATATAATATACGAGGTTTAGTTATGGCACTAGTTAGAAAATTTGATTTAAAAGATTACCTTTTGTTTGGTAAAGTAGATTTTGATTATATAAAAAAAGAAACTATAAAAAAATGGAATGATGTAGGCTTGAAAGATGCAGATATAAGAGATTTTTATACCGAAATTGCAAATCCAAGTCAGATTTTTGCATTAATAAAAAAAGCGCACTCACCTTTTTGCAACAATAAAAAATTATTAAATTACATTAACTCGGGTATGCCTGTTGGTGGTGAATGTATGGCTTTTACTGATAAAAAAGGAAATAAATTTATGTACCCATCTTTTTTACATCAAGCCATAAAAAAAGGAGATACCGAACGAGTAGAACTTTTACTTGCTGCTGGTGCAGATATTGTAAGTTGTCCAGAATCTGGATTTAAAGATACATTTAGCTATTTAATTAATGAAGGGGATTTAAATACATACGCATTAGTGTTAAGTTTTATGGATAAAATACCTGAAAAGCACTGGGTTTTTGGTGCTTTATATAAATTTTATGAAAGTGGCAATCCTAACGCAGCAATTGCAGCCAATATGCTTTGCCAAAAATTAATTAGTAAAAATATAGATGAAAAGCAATATATAAAAGATTCTGTTGAATATTTTAATAAATTAATAGTTAGTGGTGATATGAAATATAATGGCGAGCAAAACCCTAATAATACTGCCAAAATTGAAGAACAAATGTAAGAATACAGTTTTGTATTCTTTTTTTTATTCATATAAACAACGCCTGCATACAGCAACATAGGGGCACGTTCCCCTAAACCACAGGTTGGGGGCAAACATTGTTTGCAGTGAATTTTGCAAAAATTCACTACGTGCCCCGCCCTATTTTACAACAAACTTTATTATTATATTTGACTAAAAATAAAAACAAAGTTATACTTTTGTTATTAAACAATAAAGGAATTACTATGAAAAAATTTTTTTCTTTACTTTTAACATTATTGTGTTTTAGTTTTTGTTTTGTTGGTTGCGGGCAAACCAATACAATAAATGTATATATGCCAGATGGTGCCCCAGCACTTGCTATGGCAGAAATTTTAAACACCAACGAACAGTTTAATAATAAAGTAGATTATAATGTTGTACCTGCAAACGAAATTTCTAATTATATATTACAAGAAACTGCTGATATTGCCATATTACCTTCCAATGTTGCATCTAAAATATGCGGTAGTGGCAAAAAATATCAAGCAGTAGGCATTTGTACATTTGGTAATTTATATTTAATTGGAAACAAACAAATAACATCACTTTCCGAACTTAAAGGCGAAACGATTGGTTGCATTCAAGTACAAAATGTACCTGGCTTAACTTTACAACACATTTTGCAAAAAAATAATATTAGTTACACTTTAAATTACAACGAGCAATCTGAAAATAATGTTTACATAAAAGGCATAGAAGGAACTGATGTGGTTGCCTTGTTTAAAGCAAACAGTTTAAATTTTGCACTTGTAGCAGAACCACTTTGCACTACCGCTTTAAACAGATTAAATGCAAATAATGTAGAAAAACTTTTT
>JAFTUZ010000132.1 GCA_017466005.1 Clostridia bacterium
AAACGCAACATGAGAAAGGCCGTCACCAATCATTGCATATTTTTTAAGTACAAGGCTAATACCCAAAAGCGAAGCGCATAAAGCAACCAAAATACCAACAACTATGGCACGAATACCATAAGAGTAAGAAAACATTGAAACAAGTATATCAAACATTTTTCTTTCCTCCTATGTTGTTAAATAAGTTAGATTGCTTATATTCTTCTGTTGTACCAAAAAAAGTTTCATAATCTCCCAGATGCAAAATGTGGGTGCTCATATTTATAGCATTTTCAAAGTTGTGTGATATTACAACTAGGGTTACATTATTATCTTTGTTTAGTTTTAAAATTGTTTTAGAAAGTTCGGAACTAGATTTAGCATCAAGCCCAGTAAGTGGCTCATCTAACATTAAAAGTTTACTAGTTGCACACAATGCTCTTGCAAGTAAAACACGTTGTTGCTGTCCGCCACTTAAATCACTAAAACTTTTATTTTTAAGATTTAAAATACCCATTTTTTCTAAATTTTCTAATGCTATTTGCTTATCTTGTTTTTTGTAAAAAAGCCCACATTTATTTAGTCTGCCAGATATTACTACTTCAAATACCGAAGCAGGGAAGTTTTTTGAAATAGATTTTTGTTGTAAATAACCAATTTCGTTTTGTTTTAAACCGTCGCCATACACAACTTTACCTTTGGTTGGCTTTTTTAAACCTAATAAGGTTTGCATTAAAGTAGTTTTACCAGAACCGTTTTCACCAATAATAAACACTCTGTCGCCTTGGTTTATAGAAAGGTTAAGTTTTGATATAACAGGTTTGCCTTCGTATGCAACGGTTAAATTTTCACAACTAATTAATGCCATTATATCAAAGCCTCCCTTAAATTAGTAACATTATTTTTCATAATAGAAACATATGTGGCACCACTTTCTGTTTCTGTCAAAGATACATTATGGCAAGAGTGTAATGTTTTTATTTCTATATTTCCACACTCTTCTTTAACCCTCATAGCATAATTTTGTGTAGAAAGTTCAACGGTAAAAATAACATTAACGCTTTCATCAGTTACTTTTTGAATAAATAATGCTAAATCACTTAAACTCGGCTCTACTTCGCCCGAACAGTTGTTGATAAGGGCTGTGTATTCAAAACTATAATCTGTAAGTAAATATCTGTATGGGTTGCGGTCTGCAATCATAAGTGGCTTGCTTTGTTGCCCCACAATGCTGTTTAAATCCGCATCTATTTGGTTTAACTCTGCAATATATTCGTTTGCATTTTGTTCATAGGATGTTTGATTTTCTGTGTCAAAATCTATAATTGCATCTTTAATAGCATTAACCATTTTTATTGCGTTTTTTGGTGATGTCCAAATATGCTCATCATATTCATCATGGCCTATTTCTGCTATTGGCTCAACAAAATCAAACATTTTTATAACAGTAGTTTTATTTGGGTCAACATTTTCTAAAATTGTTTCTATCCATTGTTCGTTTTCACCGCCAATGTAAATAAATATATCACAATTAACTACACGGTTAATATCATTTACAGATGGTTCATAATGGTGGCTTTCGGTTCCTGGTTTTAATAAAGTGGAAACAGTTAAATGTTCTTCCGAAATTGCTTTTGCAAAATCATAAGTTGCAAAATTACTTGCAACTATATTTGTTTGTTTTGCACCGTTATCACAAGCGCTAAAACAAAATAAAGAAGACACACAAAGAACCAAGCCACATAAAATGCTAAATATCTTTTTCATAATTCTTCCTATTTATTTTATTTAACTATTTTTTACATTTTTTGGAAATAAAAAACTGTATTCATATTATAAACTAACTTTAATAGAATATCAATATCAAATGGCTAATTTGTGTATAAAATTTTTATAAGAATATAATTAACAAACAAATAATTTATGCTTAAACTTAAAATTGTAAAATTAAAATATTTTTACTATGTAAACAATAGTCCAAAATATTCTAGCATACTAGAAGCATTAAGTCAAAGGCAAAACTAAAAAAATTATTATTTTTTTTAATAAATGCTTTTCATTTGGTTGCTAAATACAAATACTATTGCTATAATAATATTAATTAAAAAAATAGGGGTAATATCATGGATTTAAGGATTTACTCAAACTTTTCTAAAGATGGGGGCGCATCTTTAGAGAAAATTTTTAAGTTGGCACAAAAACAGGGTGTAAGCACTGTTTCTATTACCGATCGTAATACGGCAGTTGCACATTTGGCACTTAAAAATTTAAAATCCAATCCTAGCAATGTAAAAGTTGTTACTGGCATAGAACTAGATGTGTACGATTGTGGTATGCATTTTCAGGTTCTCGCTTATGGGTTTGACCCTGTAACAATGCAAAACTGGATTTCTACTGCTTACGAATCTAACGAAGTAAGGCAAGAAAAAATATATAAAATTTTTAAATGCTTGTGTGCCACAAAAGGTATTAAAATAGGTGAGAAGTGTAACTGGGTAAAACAAGCCGAGCACGCACACGAAAACATTTATAAAAATATAAGAAGGTATCCTGAAAATAAAGAAATTTTGGGCAGTATGCCTGTTTCGGCAACCGAATTTTATGATAGTTGTACTTTAGATAAATATTATCCTTTGTTTTTTGATACCGATGTTTTGTATCCTAATTTAGATGCTGTTAAACGTATTGTTTATTTAAGTGGTGGTAAATTATTTTTGTCGCACCCATATGCGTATGGTGATAATATTAGGGTAGAAGATTTGTTAAGTTTGAGTGTAGAGCAAAAGTTAAATGGTATAGAAGTTTATTCTAAAGATGTCGACCAAACACAAATTTTAACTTTATTAGATTTTTGTGCTAAACATAATTTGTATGTTACTGGTGGTAGCGGTTATGGAAGAGAGAAATCTATTAAAAAATTAGCAGAACTAAAAAATAAATTATTCTTGGAAAATTAAAATTGATTTTATATAAAAGTGCCTTTTAGGTACTTTTTTCTTTATTGACAAATATTTATACTTATGATAGTATTAAAGCAGAATTTAAAGGAGATTAATATGGGGCAAGATGAAGTTTTTAATTTAAGCAAGGCTTTATCTAATGAAGAATATAATTTATATAAAACTACTTATAAAATATTAAGAAATAAATTTGAAAAATCAGAAAGAAAAATTGTTTTAAAAAATAAAGATTGTTGTTTTGAAAATTATTTAAAGATGCAAAATTCTGGCATTTTTAATCAAGCAGAACTAAAAGATTTAGAATTTTATTTGTTTATAAACGAGCCTTTAAAGCAAGAAGAATATATAACTTTTTTACAAAATGAATGTAATAAAAATATTGAAAAATATAAACTTTTAACTTCTGCTTTAAATCAAGTTGGTATAAATGTTTGTTTAGTTTTAAATGGTATAGATAGCGGTTGTGCACAAATAGATGTGGCTATAAAAAATTTAGAGCAAAGATTAAAAACAAAAGAACTTGATAAAACTTTTAAAAAAGATTGTGTAAATTTACATAATCAAGTAATAGAAATTTCGGAAATATTTAATGATATAAAAATTAATACTCCAATTAAATTGGCTAAACTTACAGGGCATTATGAAAATAATAATTTAAAACCTTATAATCTAGATGAGATTTTAAAAGATATAAACGAAAGTGCAAAGTGTGCTGTTAACTGCGCAAGGCAAATAGACAATATAAATATATTAAAAAATAACAAAACGGATTTTACTAATAAAAATAAAACGGAAAGTATTTTGCTTGATTATAAAGTAGAAGACGAAGTTTCTTGTTTATCTAAAAAAAGTAAAAAAACTTTTATAAA
>JAFTUZ010000133.1 GCA_017466005.1 Clostridia bacterium
AAGAAAACTCGCTAGAATTACCCATATAAGCATCACCAACAAGTTCATCTTCTTGTGAATTAAAATATGGACTATTTATTTTATTTGCAAGCTCTTCAGTTTTTGTTTTTTTGTTTAACACTTTATCTAAAAACTGTTGCCCAGCATCAGTTAGGGTATAATAGTGCCTTTTCCCACCAATATCGCTGTCTTGCCAATAAGATGAAACAAAACCCCTTGCTTCAAAACGACGCAAAGCACTATATAAACTTGGTTGTTTAATTACAATTTCGCCATCAGTTTGTTCTGATATTGATTTTATAATTTCTAAACCATATAAATTTTTTCCTTGTAAAGATTTTAAAATCAGAACATTAAGATTAAACATATGCCTCCTACATTATTTAAAATTCTATAATATTTTACATTTTTTGAAAATAAATGTCAACAAAAATACAAAAAAGTGAAAATTTATACAAAAATTGTGTTAATTTAGGCTGATTTTGTTTTGTTTAAGCAGAAAAATGTGCTAATATTAACTTGGAGATATAATTATGATGCCACATATTGATGTTTTAATAAGAACAAAACGTAAATCAGTTTCTATACACATAACACCACAAGGTAATCTTGTTGTGCGCGCACCTGTAAAATGTTCTAATGAAAAGATTTTATCTATTGTAAAAGAAAAAGAGCAATGGATTATTTTGCATCAACAAAGAATAAAAAATAATTTAGCAGTCCATCAAGAACTTATAAATTTAAAGCAAGTTATGTTTTTAGGAACAACTTATCCGTTACAATATAATGATGCAATAAAGCAAATTTCAATTACAGAAAATGCTTTAATTGTTCCTTATAAATATTTAGGTGCAAAATTATCGGGGCAGGTGAGTAGGTGGTTTAAAATTGTTGCAGAAAAAATTTTGTTTGATAGAATTAGATACTTTGCTACATTAATGCAGTTGGATTATGGTGAGTTAAAATTATCTAACGCAAAAGGAAGTTGGGGCTCATGTGACAATAAAAGCAATATTAAATTAAATTGGCGTTTAATAATGCTGCCACATTCTTTAATTGATTATGTTGTGGTACACGAATTAGCACATATTTTAGAATTTAACCATTCAAAAAATTTCTGGTTGATTGTAAAAAGCGTTTTACCAGATTATAAAGAAAGACGAAACCAGGTAAAAAAAGGTGATTTTTTGTTGCAATGATAGAGATAACTACTGGGGAATTTATTTCTTTTGACATACAAAAACTCTTCGCAAAAGAATAGTTTTGCGAATAGTTTTATTAAAGACTTATAAAAAATTAAATTTTTACTATATTGATAAATCTATATTAAATCATTTTGCATACTATTAAATTTTAATATATTAGTTAAATATGTTTCTATTAAATATTTTATAAATACTTAACTAAAAAATTTATATAAATTATAGTAAATTTATGACATTTTTTACGAATATTTGCTCGTCTTTTAAAATCAACTCTGTCTCATCGCATTTTAAATAAGGTGTATTTTGGACTAAATTATAATTGATTTATACAGAGTTGTTTATTAATAGCGATGGTATTTTTAACCAATTTTGTAACAATTATGTAAAGTCACTTAAAAACTGCATAGTACTGATAGAAGCACTCTGTGTCAATTAACTTTAAAGAAACTTTCTATAATGCGTTTACACAGAGTTGATTTAATTAAGCTAGATGAATTTTATTACATTTTATCTAACAAACTGCATAGTACTTAAAACGTTCTTATAAATAGTTATAAATTTGTTTATACAAAATAATTAACTTATTTTATAGAAAATAATCAACAAGCATCTATATAAAAATAAAACAACTCTGTTACAATTAACTTTAAATTTAACTATAAATTTTAATCAGTAACATTTATTAAACGTTTATTAAAATGCTCTGATACAGAGTTATATTAAATTTACTTGGCTAAAATTTGCTTATTCTATATTAGATATGCTTTTACACAATATATTAAATTAAATCTGTATTAAATAAGTTAATTTAATCTGCTACACAAACTTGTTTGTGTGATGGTGTGTGTTATATAATTACAATAAAAAATAGGCTTATTTTGTACAGAGCTAATATAATAAAAACATAATTTTTTAAAACGTTGTGAGACAGAGTGCTTAAACAACTACCCCGCTTAAATAACACATTTTTTAGCAAAAACACTCTGTTGTTTATATAAATTTAGATGCTTATATAAAATGCGATGAGACAGAGTTGATTTATTTTAATGTGACCATATTTTAATGAAACGTATGAAATTTAAATATATAATAAAAAACACCTTTAATTTTGATAGGTGTTTTTTAGTAACTCTGTATAAAACAACTTTAAATGAGTACTTAAAAATAACGTATATTGTAAGCGCTTAACTAAAAACAGCTCTGTATAAAATCATTTTAAAATGTGTGTATTTAAACTTAATTCACACAGAGTTGGTTTTATATAAAGTGGCTTTTTTGAAGCAATTTTATACAATCACATAGTAATAAAGCGAAATTATTTATTAAATAAAATAAAACTTTTAATAAACAAATTTTAATAACCATATACTTATAAAATAGTTAAAAAGACATTGGTTAGAAGTATAATATAGGCTTTTTTAAACTTGTTTCAGACACAGTTACATATAAAATTGTTCGGATTTAGTGTCGGTTTTTACTACATCTTTAACTGTATTTGTTTCTGTATCATAATATTTTTGCGTATCTACATTTATATTACCATTAAATTTAAATGTTGTGGTTTCTTGTAGCATACAATTTTTAGGAGTGTTTTTAACGTCTTTTTGAATATCATTTTTATCAGCTACAAGCAACCAAGAATTAACTTTATCATCAGTTTCAAATTCAGTTACTAAATACAGTTTATGATTTTTAGGTAAAATAAAATTAATTTCAGCATTAGGTTTAAAACATCTTTTTTCTATAAATGCACTATTTTTACTTGTAAAAACAATAGTTGCATTATCAAATTCGTTAAAACAATCTTCTTGTAACACATAATTTCCGTAACAAGAATTATCTATTTTTATATTGTTTTCTGGTAAAAATACAACGTTTTTAGACTCTTTAAAATGATGTTTAACTGATACTAATGAAGGTTTATTTTTTGTTAATCTTTCACAACAATAGTTAAAACTATAAAAATCATTAAAATAAAAACTAATTGTTGGATTCCATGGCACATTGGTTTTTAAATTATATTTATTTATATCTTTAGTATTCATACCTTTCACCTTTTTTTACAAACTTGCGAAACACATTATAGCACAAAAATAACTTAAGGTCAACTTAAAACAATTTAAAAACATTGAACATATGTTCTATTTTTGGAGTAAAAATTTTGCGCATAGTTTTAAAAAGAAGACCTCATTATTGCGGTCTAATTTTTATTATTTTTTAGATTTTTTAGAATTGTCTGCAATAGCTTGTTCTTCTTCTTTAACCAAATCAAGATAAATAGCAAAGATTTCATCTATAAGTTGGTCATCACCTAATACAGAAAGAACTTGTGCCCCATTTTCATCTTCTTCAAAATGGAAAATTACGGCTTCATCATCAGCCACGCCATCAAGTTTGTCAATTGGTTTAAGCATTGCATATAATTCATCTTTGTGTGGGATTAATGCAACTTGTTCAAATTTTATAGGTTTGTCATTTTCATCGTAAAGTACAATTGGTTCTGAATTTTCTACATCAAGTAAACATTCAATTGGATTTTTTTCTTGTTCCATAATATAACTCCTTAAATTTAATTAGCACTGTCTAGCCAACTTTGCAAAATAATGCACGCAGCAACTTTGTCTATAACTTTTTTACGGTCTTCACGTCGAACATTTGATTCAATAAGCATTTTTTCTGCACAAACAGTTGTAAGCCTTTCGTCCATAAAAACAATTTTAACATCAGTTACTTCTTTAAGTTTAGCGCAAAATTCTTTTGTTTTTTCTACTCTCTCCCCTTCTGTGCCATCCATATTTTTAGGTAATCCCATTACAATTGTATCTACATTATTGGATTTTATAATATCCACAATGTGTTGTAAATCTTGCTCTAAATTTTTTCTTTTATAGGTTTCTAAACCACTGGCTATAATCCCTAATGGGTCACTTAAAGCCAATCCAATTCTTGCATCACCTAAATCTATTCCTAACTTACGCACAAAATGCTCCTTTGCTAAACTAATTTTATTCTATCACAAAATTTAATTTAAAGCAAGTTTTTTAAGTATATTCCACATTTTATTATATGGTTTAGTTATTAGTATTAACAAAAATAAGGCTAATATGCCTTATTTTGCTTTGTTTTTCATTTTACTTATTTGTTGTTTTACTTTTTGTGCACTTTTTTCAACAACATTTTTAACAGGTTTACAAAACATAACTAAAGCTGTTGCTGTAGTTGCACCAATAACAAAACCAATGATACAATTTTTCATAAAATTCCCCCTTGTATTGATTTCATTATTATTATGTGTAGTTAATAATGATATACAAGTGGGAAAAAATGGAAATTAAAAGTTGTTTTCTGCTTCTTTTTTAGCAGCTCTTGCTTGTCTTTTATAATAATCTTCTACTGCAAAATTTATTGCATCTTTAATAATATTAATACAATATTTTTTTTCTTCGGGAAATTCACCTAATTCGTTTAAAATTTTATCTGTTTCAAATTCTAGTGCTTCGTCTATGGTTTCACCTGTTAAAATTTTGGTAGAAACAGAAGCAGCAGCAATTATCCCTGCCCCGCCAAAAGCCTGAAATTTAACTTGTTTGATATTTCCTTCATCTATTAACATATAGATTTTAACCATATCACCACAAGAAGAATCATTTGCTAATCCAACAGCATTGGCCCCACGCATAGAACCAACATTTTGAGGATTTTTAAAAATATCCATTATTTTTTGATTGTACATTTTTTGTCTCCTTTTTTCACGTTGCCAATTTGAGATTTAGTTATAGGTGACATTTGACGCAATTTTTTAACTATTTCTGCAAGTTTTTCTACCACATAATCTATTTCTTCTTTAGTTGTGGTTTTTCCTAAACTAAAACGAACTGTTCCTTGTGCTAAATCTTCAGCAAGACCAA
>JAFTUZ010000134.1 GCA_017466005.1 Clostridia bacterium
AACTGCTTACAACAGTCCCCAGACGGTGCCGAAAAAGTGGATTAAAGTTTACTGATAGGTTTACTTTAGCAGCCATTGTTTTAGGTGTGAGCTTAAAACAGAAGCCCAAAAGGCAACTTAAGGCATTGGTGCAAGCACATAACTCAATAAATTAAATAATCTGTTGCAACCATAATAGACGCTTCGGTGAAGAATAACCCTTACACAGTTTGGCAAGTGGTGTTGAGAATATGCAAGGGAACACTAACAAGGTTGTTGGACTTGAAGGTATGAAAGTACTGTATAAAATAGATTATTGTTAAAGTAGCCGTATGTCCAAATTATATAAAAAATGTTATAGTTCTGAAAGTTCGGTGAAATTTGGCGGTAACATTCCGCCTGCTGCTTGGTTAGGGCAAGAAGCATATTGGTCGCTCCTTTATGCTCAGACTTGCTCTCAGTGTGAATGAATAATTGATATTATGTGTAGGTGTAAGGCGAAGGCCTATAAACAGGGCGATACTAGGGTATCTGCCCCTTTTTTTATTTTGTTTTAAAATATTGTTTTGTTTTTTGTTTTTTAATGTTAAAATATTAATAAAAATCAAAGGGTGATATTATGGCAAACAGAATTTTTATTAGTGGTGATACACATGGATTATTAGATGCTGGTAAATTAGTAAATTTAACCGAAAAAGAAAAATTGGATTACAAAGACTATTTAATAATTTGCGGTGATTGTGGTGTTGTGTGGGATAAAGATTCGCTTGATGCACATATAGAAGTTTATGAAAATCTAAACACAAACGTTTTGTTTATAGATGGTAACCACGAAAATTTTGATATGCTTAATGAATATAAGGTGGAAACTTGGGCAGGTGGTAAAGTGCATAAAATAAGTGACCACATAACCCATTTAATGCGTGGGCAAGTGTTTGAAATTTTAGGCAAAACTTTCTTTTGTTTGGGCGGTGCAAACTCTACCGATAAAGCATACCGAACCGAGCATATTTCTTGGTGGAGTGATGAAGAAATTACACATATTAATTTACAAGAAAGTTTAGAAAATTTAAGTAAATATAATTTTAAAGTAGATTATGTTTTAACCCATTGCCCACCTAACAAAATAATAACTAAAATAGCAGAAATCTTTACCCAATGTGGCGAAAGTGTGCCGTATTTTTTAGAGAAAAAATTAAAGCACACACCTAGCGGGGAAATTTTAGATATTATACAACAAAAAATTGAATTTAAAAAATGGTTTTTTGGACATTTACATATTGATGAGTATATGTTAAAGCACAATGCTTTATTTGAAAATATTATAAAACTTTAAGTTATAAAATAAATAAAAAAATCACAGCAAACTGTGATTTTTTGTTTTAACGCTTACGGCGTTTTAATGCTTGTTTTTGGCAAGATGTTTTTAATTTTTTAAGATGGTCTGCATCATAAGGTTCACCTAAAATATAAGGTATAACTTCATTAAGATTTGTGTTTACAGCAAACTTACTTGCCTTAACAACATCCTGCATTTTTGCAAACGCTGCAACACTGTGGCTACATTTTTTAAGGCAAGGAATATCGTTTGCACCATCACCCATATAACATGCTTCTGAAGCGGTTTTCATACCAACAAAATTTACAAGTGCACTGTATTTATTTTGTCTTGCAATTTGCATTGTAACACTAAGGCTGTATTCAAGCCCAGTTGCTTTTTGTATTTCTTTTGCAATTTTTGCATTAAGAACAGGGTCGTTATTTAAATTAATTCCAGCAATTTCAAGCGAATAAATTTCACCATTATTAAGCATTTGGTCTAACACATCTCCGCTAATT
This sequence comes from Clostridia bacterium, assembly GCA_017466005.1. The sequence goes on from JAFTUZ010000134.1 coordinate 1,819, forward strand.
TCTTTACACAAAAGTGGAACGTTGTGTGTGGTGTATAAAATTTCATAAATGTTATCTAATTTATCTATTTCTTCAACACTTAATTTTTTACCAAATCTTTTATACAAATCTTCTATTTTACAAACATAGTTTGCAGTTGCACTACGATAAACAATGGCAGAAGAAGGGTCATATTTTAACAAAATACGGTTTATTGTTTGAATATCTTCATAACTAATAATATCTTCAAAAACTGGAGTGCCTTGCTCGTTTATAATACGGCTACCACAACAACTTGCAATACATGGTGTAAGTTTACAATCATCTTCTAATTGTTCGTTTATGCGTGCAATTATAGATAACACCTCTTTTTCATTCATACCAGATTCAAACAAAATTTGTTTATCAGTTTTTCTTTTTATTGCGGTAAACATATCAGCAGTTCCGGGTCTTATTTCGTTGTGGCCATCAAGCAAAGTACCTTCTATATCAAAAACATACAAACTAGGGGTAGTGTTGTTTTTTAATTTACTCATTTTTTTCTCCTAAAAATATGATATTAATATTATTATACAATTTAATTTTTTTAATGTCAATGTAAATTAGAAATTAAAAACTTTTATTATTTTAAATAATAATACATCAAATTTTAATTTGGTTGACTTTATATTTTAAATGTTTTATAATTATCAAAAACAAAGGTTTTGATAATATGTTAAATGTTTTAACAATTGGATTAATAATTGTAGAACTTATTGTTCTTATTTTAATGATTGTAAAAATGATAAAACAAAAAGAAGTTGTTGATATTAAAAACACTAAATACTTCTTTCCAACTATTTTAGTAAACCTAGGTGTTTATTTAATAGCTGTTTTTGGGTTTGATAATCTTGCCAGCACAAATGGTTTTATAAATTTTACCGAGTGCGTAAGATTGGCAATTAGTGCCTGTTTTTTAGATGTAGAACAAGCCTTAATTTTGCCCGCAATAGAACAAAGTGTGGTGTTTGAAATATCATTTATATTAGCCTATATTATAAGTGTGTTTACTTTGGTTTTTGTTTTGATAGGTTTAATGGGAAGATATTTTTTAAACTTTATAAAAGTGCGTATGGTGTTTTTACGCAAACCAGAAAAATTTATAATACTTGGTTATAACGATGACTCTATTAGTTTTGCAAAAACAATAAAATCTAAAAACGTTATTTTCTGGATAGATGATGCAGATAAGGCACGCAGAAAAGAACTTTTAACTAAAAAATCTCTAAACCTAATTTTTGATAGAATAAACGAAAAAAGTTTGGCAAAATTTAAGAAATATAGAATAACCTTTATAAGTTTTGAAGATGATAATGCAAAAATTTTAAAATTAATAGATTCGTACATTGCAAATAAAAATAAAATGCACAACCTTTATGTTTCAATAAACAACGAGTATGAAGATGCGTTTAAATTTAATTATGGTGACGAAAATATAAACTTCTTTAACCGTCATAGTTTGGTTTCTCAAAAGTTTATAACTGATTACCCAATGACTAGTTTTATGGACGATACTCAAATAGATACAACAACAGCAACAGTAAAAAACGAAACAGAATTAAATGTATTCTTGTTAGGGTATGGTGGTCACAACAAAAGTTTGTTTAATAATTTGGTTATAGATAACCAATTTCCAACCATAGTTAATAAAAAGCCAAAATTAAAACAAGTTACATATCATATTTTTGACCGTGAAGAGTTTTCGGATAAAAACTTTGCAACAAATATGGGTAGATATTATGATGCAAAATTAGACGAAAAAGTTTATAACGAATTGCCGGATAAACCAATGGAAATGATTTATCACCAAAAAGATTTTTACAAAGAAGAATTTTATGAAGAACTAGATTTAGTTTTGCAAAATATAAACTTTAAAAATTCGCTTAACTATATGATTTTAAGTTTTGGTTCCGACCTTGATAATATAGACCAAATTATAAGAGTTAAGCAATATTTAATGCAAAAAGGTTTAGAAAAACATTTTAAATTCTTCTGCCGTGTTTATAAAAGTACATACACTAATTTATTAGAAGAATCTGGTGTTATTCCTTATGGTGAATATGCTATTATGGATTACGACACTATTATTTGTGAGAAACTTAACAAATTATCAATAGAGCGTAATTTCCAAAAAGCGCTTAAGCGTACAGATGTTGTAGAAGCATATGAAGAAATTAATAAAATCAGCAGTATTAAAAAGCAGCAAGAAGAACTTAATAAATTAAAAATAAATTTATGGAACGAACTTGATTTTTATAGTAAAGATTTTGACTCTTTCCGTAATATCAATATGCGTACAAAACTTAATTTGTGTGGCTTGGATACCGAAGGGCACATAGAGGTAAGCAACAAGGAATTTTATAATATCTACGACCCATTAAATGAAATAATTGTGGAAAACCGTAAAAAGATTTATAGATATCCTTACCCAAAATCTTTATCCCCACGAAATATGCTTGCTTTTCAAGAACATTTACATTCTAACGCATTTTGGTTTGTAAAAGGTTTTGTTCCAATGAAAAATGTAGATAGAACCAAGTGTGAAGATAAAATGGCAATTATAAATCCAAAACGAAAAGTTATGGCAACCCTAACAACATTTGAAGGGCTTGATAACTTAATTAACACAAGGTTAAGTTTGCGTGATACATTTAAACTTAATATAAACGATGAAGAGTTAGACCTTAAACGTAGTTTGTATCAAATAATGGATAATACGCCGTTATATAAATACTCAATTTATATGTTATACAAAAAAGATAATTTACACAAAATTACTGTGGTTAATAATAAAAATATAGAAACAAAAGATTTAGAATAAAAGTGGGCAAGTACCTACTTTTATTTTTATTTTGAATAAATATTCAAGTTAATAATTTTAATAATTTTTTAAGTAATTTTGTAGAATTTTATGTATTTTTTGTTAAAAAAGTGCATATTTTTAATAAAAAAATATTTAATTTGGCTAAATTGCTGTTTATTGCTTGCAACTTTTTTATTTAATTGTTACAGTTATTTATAGTAAATTTTGAGTAGGGGACTAAATGAACGCTAAAAGATTATATATAGGTAATGGTGTATTTGCTGTTCTTATTTTAGTGGCAACCATTTTATTTAGTATAGGTTTTTTACCTAAATATTTTATTAAAACTTTTGATAGTGCATTATTTGTTTTATGCGGTGTGTTTAATATTATAATGCTTTATAAAATTAAAGGCGGTTTAGGGCTTAAACCTTGGTTTATGCTTATTGGCTTAATATTTGCCTTTATAGGTGATGTGCTTTTAATAGAGCCTGATTTATTTTTGCTTGGTGCAATTTTCTTTGCAATAGGGCATATATTTTTCCTTGTTTATTTTTATATGCTACAAAAGTTTAATTGGCTAGATATAATTATAAGTGTAGTTTTATTTGTTACTGCGTTACTTATATTATTGCTATACCCAAGTTTTAATTTTGGTGATTTAAAAATAGTAGTAATTATTTACGCTTTAATTATAACATTTATGCTGGGTAAAGCGTTAAGTAATTTTATTTGCAAACGTAATATTCCTAACCTTATAACATTTATTGGTGCGTTCTTATTCTTCTTTTCTGATGTTATGTTAGTGTTCTATGTTTTTGGTAATATGCCGGCTATATTTGATACTTTGTGCTTATTAACTTATTATCCAGCCGAATTTTTACTTGCAATTTCTATAATATTGCAAGGCACAAAAGAAGAAGTATTTGAAGTAAAACCAAGCCCCGCTAAACCAAATAATGATTTAAATAAAGAAGACGCAGTAACAGTGCTTAAAGAAGATGATTTTGTAGATAATACAAAAACAGAAGATAACCAAGATAATAACAACTAATTAACAAAATATAATTAAAAGGCAAAAGGTTTAACTTTTTGCTTTTTATTTTCATATATAACTCAAGGGGTAATATGAGATTTTGTTTATTTAGTAACAACAACACAAGTTTGCCAGATATATTTAAAGCCAAACTTGTTGCAAAAGCCAGAGTAACTGGTTCGGCACTTTATAATAAGGTTTGGGGAGATGTTTTGTTTTATAATTTACCGCAAGGCGTGGTTGTGGTAACCGAGATGCATAACTTACCTAAAACCACAACAAATATATTTGCTCAACACATACATAGCGGGGAAATTTGCGAAGGTGATTTTGAAAGTGCTAAAGGGCATTATAATCCATTAAACCAACCACACCCAAACCATGCTGGCGATTTGCCACCGCTGTTTTCAAACGATGGTTATGCTTTTGGTGCGGTGCTAACAAACCGCTTTAAAATAGAAGATGTAGAAAATTTAACATTTATTATTCATAATAGTCCCGACGATTTTAAAACGCAACCAGCAGGTGATGCGGGTGTAAGAATTGCTTGTGGAATAATAAAATTAGTTTAAAAATTAACACTAAATACATAAAAAATATAAACAAAGTGCTTATTTTTTGTAACTATCTTGCATTTTTTATTAAAAAAGAACTTTTAATAGGTTCTTTTATTTTTTTTTGTTAGTGGTTTTTCATATGCTAAAAAATTTGCTTATTTGCGTTTTTATGTTGTAATTATTTTTAAATTGTGTTATAATTTTTTTGATAAATTAAAGTTACTAACATTTTGTTAGTAAAGTATAAAGGAGAGTTTTATGCTAATTTTATTATCTGGTGCATCAGGAACGGGAAAAAATACAATTATAAATTTCCTAATGAAAGATTTTGAAGAAATGAAAGGTAAGCAAATAGAAGATGTTAAGTACATAATTTCTACTACTACAAGAAAAATGCGAGTGGAAGATAATGAGTGTGAAGGCAACCCTTATCACTTTATTTCTAAAGAAGAATTTGAAAAACAAATTGCAGAAGGTAAGTTTTTTGAATGGAATAAAGTTCACGGAGATTTACTTTACGGTGTGCCAAACGAAAGTGTTGAAATTGCCCAAAACAAAAACGTGGTTGTAATAAAAGATTTAGATGTGGAAGGTCATAGGGCATATAAAGAAAAACTTAAAGATAGTGGTATAGATGTTTTTTCTATTTTCCTTGCTTTGTCTAAAGAAGAATTAACTAAACGTTTAAAAGCACGTGGAGAAGATGATGAAAGCATTGCATTGCGTTTATCTAGATTAGAATACGAAAATAGTTTTGCAAAAGAATACGACTTTATAGTTCAAAATACAAACTCTAAAATAACTTCAAGACTTATAGAGTATAAAGTTTTAGATATTATGAATAACTCAAAAGAAAGATTAGAAGATAAAGAACTTACACTAGATGATTTACCAAAAGAAGAACAAGAAGAAAATATAGATTCAAACAACTCAACACAAACTGAAGGAAAACAAATGTAATAACAACCCTTTATTGGGTTTTTATTTTTAAATTTTAATAAGGAAAATGTTATGTCTGTTGTAATTTCAAATTTAACTAAAAGTTATAAAGATAATTGTGCTGTTAATAACGTAAGTTTAACTATTAACGAGGGCAAATTATTTGCTTTGTTGGGTGTTAATGGAGCGGGTAAAACAACTTTAATAAAAATGCTTTGTGGATTAACTTTACCTACAAGCGGAACAGCAACAATTTTAGGTTATGACCTTATAAAAGATATAAACAAAATAAAAGAAATTTTAAATATCTCCCCACAAGAAAGTGCGGTTGCGCACAATTTAACAGTTAAAGAAAATTTGATGTTTATTGCAAGATTATATGGTTTTACAAAATTGCAAGCACAAGAAAAAGTGCAACAACAACTGGAAGAGTTAGAGTTAACAGAAGTTGCAAATAAAAAAGTAAAACTATTATCTGGTGGAATGCAACGTAGGGTTAGTATTGCAATGGCATTAATCACTAGCCCTAAAATATTATTTTTAGACGAGCCTAGTTTGGGGTTAGATGTTTTATCACGCAACAAACTTTGGCAGTACATAGAAAAACTAAAACAAAAAACTACTATTGTTTTAACTACTCATTATATGGAAGAAGTGGAAGCGCTTGCAGATAATGTTGCGGTAATAAATAAAGGCGAAATTATAGATACGGGCACCATAGATGAATTAAAAAAGAAGCATAATGTAAAAACATTAGAGCAAGCATTTATAAAAATAGTGGAGGGGGCAAAATGAAAAGTTTAGTTTTAGCTAATAGAACTTTTAAAGAAATTGTTCGTGACCCATTAAGTGCAGTTTTTTGTGTTTTGTTTCCAGTAGTTTTGTTTTTACTTTTTGCTTTAATTGCAAATAGTTTTAATGGGGCAGATTTACAGAACGATATTCCACAATTTATGGTTCAAAACCTTTGCCCAGCAATTTGCATATTTGCATTTTCTTTTGTGGCGTTATTTTCTGGAATGATTATATCTAAAGACCGCACAACTTCTTTTCAATTAAGGTTAAATATAAGCCCAGTAAAATCATATCATTTAGTTTGCGGTTACACTTTGCCTTGCTTGTTAATAACAGTGGTTCAAACAATATTGGTGTTTATTTTAAGTTTTATTTTTGGGTTGCAATTTAATGCAAATGTTTTATTAGCATTTGTTTTGTTAATACCATCTATGCTTTTATTTATTGCCTTTGGTTTAATGCTGGGGGCGGTGTTTAGCGATAAAGCGGTGGGTGGTGTTGCTAGTATAATAATAAACCTAGCAGTTTTGTTAAGTGGAATGTTTTTTCCGCTTCAAAATATGAGTGGGGCGATTAACACCATAGCTGAAATATTTCCTTTTAGGCACGGTATAATAGTTGTAAACTCGGCACTAACAGGAAGTTATGGCGATATCTGGCAATCATTACTTATTTTATGTGCTTACACAGTTGTGTTCTTTGCGTTGGCAATATTTTTATTTAATAAAAAGATGCGTAATAAAAACAATTAAAAACAGCACTATATGTGCTGTTTTTTGTTACTATCCGCCCAAAATTTGCAATTAACCGCTAAATTTTAGTATATAAATAATTTTTTAAATAAAAAATGAAGATATTTAATCTCCATTTTTATTTTTATTATTTCTGATAGCTTTTATACAATTTTTAATTCCAGTTATTACAACAAATATGCCAACAAATACAAAGATTAACGGAAATATACCAATAATGCCTAAACCAGATGAAAATACTATTACTGACATAAATATAGCAATTGCCGTAAAAAAGAAACCAAATATTACCATATAAATACTTGCCGCAATACCCATAACTTTGCCCACACTTTTAATACCGGTATTAATAGTGTTTACTATTTCTCGGTTATAGGTTACAAAGTCGTCTTCAATTTTAGTATTTTCTTGTTGTATTTGTGGTTCTGTTGTTTGAAAAGCTGTTCCACAATATTCGCAGTGTTCTTGATTTTTTTTCAGTTTAGCACCACAGTTAGGACATTGTAGTTTTTTAACTGCCATACAACTTCCTTTTAATTGTCTTCATCTTTTTTCTTCATACAACTGGCACCAGCAATTATAAATATTATTCCAAAGAAAGGGGAAACAAATAGGAAAATCACTCCTAAAATAATTAAAACTGTTCCTGCTGTTTTACCACTTTTTTTGTTGCTTTTATAATGTCTGGTTGTGTTGGTTGTTGTATAAGTTTCTGGTTTTACAACTTCTATATTAGTATTTACTTCTGTTTCAGTTTTTTGTACATCTGTACTATCTTTATCTTTTTGAGCATTTCCATAATCTATTAAAACATTAGTTCCACAATATTCGCAATGTTCTTGCTCTTTTTTTAACTTTGCCCCACAATTAGGGCAAACAAGTTTTTTAACTTTCATTATTTATTTTGCTCGTTTTGCTTTTCTTCTTCAGCTTTGCGTTGGTGGTAGTTTTTGTAACCAACTTGTTGGTTGTCACCTTCGTCCCATTTTTTACCACCAGTAGCCAAAAGGGTGATAACTAAACCAGCTGCAAGAATTATTGCAATAATAGGAAGAACAATGTTTTCTGGAATAACAAGTGCAGAAACAAGTGCAACAAATGCAACAATAATTAAGCCTACACCAATCCATATTTTAAACTTTTTAATTGTAGTAATATTTTTTTGAAAAATACCTTGTAATAAAAACATTAAGCCCAAACCGCCAGCTGCCATAACGCAAGCCCAAGCAAGATTAAACCAACCAAAACTTTCTGGCATAAGTTCTGATAAAAGCCATAAAACTGCTGCAGCAACAACTACAAGCGCGCCAAACAATTTAACAAATAAATTTTTGCTCATAATTTTTCTCCTTTATATATTATCTTAAAATAATGTTGTGTGATACTGATGAAATTTCATCGCCTTCAGTAATAACAATTGAAGAGAAGTGATTGTATTCTCTAACAACGCCACCAAGTCTGATGTTTACTTTATCGTTGTTTTCATCAGCCGAAAGTACTGTGTATTTACCAGGTAAAAGCTGACCTTCTTTACTGCATATATATTCTTTTCCACGTTCCAACATAATATCGCCTTTGTTAAGGCTAATTTTTACATTACCTTTCTCATCTACAACTTCGCCATTTCTTGTGTATCTTACACCATCTTTTATATATACGTCATCTACACGATTTCCTGCTGTTTTTCTTTTGTTTACAACTGCTGTAATAATCCAAGCAGCAGCAACTATAACCAACACAGCAGAAACGCATATAAGCGCAATTTCAGTCCACTCCATAAGGTTCCTCCTTAATGATATTTAATTTTACATTTGTGTTTGTTTTTTGTTATCATCTTGATTTTTAGTTTCAAGATATAAATTAGTTTCGGTAATTAAGTTTTCTAAATCAGGTTCTTTTTCGCCTGATAAAATTTCTAGTAGTTCTTCGTGTTTAAATTTTTCTCGCATATAACCAAGTAGGGTATAAGCCGAGTGATAACTTTTATCTAGTTTATGAAAATTATTTAATAAATCATTTGCATTGCATTCAATTTTTTCTAGCTGATAATATTTTTGATTAGCAAGTTGTGTAGCTATACCTTCCATACGGTAAGCGGGTAATGGCTTTTTGCTAATTTCAGCATGGCATATATGAACAAGTTCGTGAACTGCAACTTGCAATGTGTTTTCTAAATTAGCATTTTTATGTGCTGTTTCGGTTTTGGTAAGTTCTATATTAAGCATATCTATTTTACCATTACCAGCCATAGCGCTTATCCATTTATCCCAAGTTCTACACGGAACATCTTTGCCTTGTTTTTTGAAAAATTCTGCTTGTTTTTTAAAAGAGTCATTAACAAATTTTTTAAACTCATCAATATCATCATATATTTTAATAGTTACATTATCGGATAATTTTTCAATATTAAAAAATTGCATTAGTTCTACTTTTTTTCTTCTAGTTTGAAAAACATAGCCTGTGCTAAATCATTATCTGATTCATTAAAAAATATTTTAAAAGTATCGTTATTAAGTTTCAATATTCAAACTCCTTTATGTTGGTTAATCTGCAAATAAAAAGTATAAAATACTAATTCCACCAATAACCAGCAATGTTAGTAAAACGGTAAAAAACACTTTCCAGCCAGAAACTGGGGTTTTACCACTAATTTTACCAGTATCACCATTTATATAAAAGTTGAATAGTTTGTTTTTATATTTGTAGTGACCAACATAAACAGGTACCAAAACGTATTTATATTGATTTTTTAAAAAAGCAATATTCATATTAACATAATCTTTAACATCGTAAGTGTATTTAGAAAGTATTTGTGCTTCTATTTTGTTTTTCATTATGTTTTGCCCATCATGCCAGCAAGCCTTTCCATCTTTGTTATATGTGCTTGCCGAATATCCGTGCAAAAATTCTGATTTATACAAAGGTGCGTTGTTGGTAGGGAAAGGTGCAATTTCGTTTAAATTTTTTGCAGGTATTGAAGATGATGCTTGCACAATAATATCATCAAAAGTAGCAACGTGATTACCTTTTATATGAAAGTATTCAACACGTGTTTCGGTAACAGGTTTTCCATTTCGGTATGTTGTGTAGTAGTGGTTTTTTCCAAGCCTACCATTATAGTCGGTTTTTGTTTCACTATCAAAAGTAAATACAGGGTTATACACACCATACAAATTTTCCGACCTAGCACTTTTTTTAAATTTTCTTGGGGCATAAAGTTTCTTTTTTGCCCATGCTTTTGCAATATTTTCTGCTTTTTCTTTATCTAGTTTAAACGGAACAACACCATGTGGTTGTATTCCAGGTAATTCTTCCGTTTTAATTATGTTGTTAGTTCCACAAAAAGGGCATTGATGAGCCATTTCTTGCTTGCTAACAATTTCTTTTGCACCACAACTTTTACATTGATAAACATCTGCTTCGTTCCACACAACAGCATTGTGTAGTAAGTTTTGCAAATCTTGTTCATATACTTTTCTAGAACTGTCTATTTCAAATGTACTTTCGCAGTACAAACATTTCATTTTTTGTTCGTTAGGGTCAAAAACTGCTTCTCCACCACAATTAGGACATTTATAAACCAAAGTGTCTAGTTTTTTATCTGTATAAATTTGTTCTTCTGTTTCTGCCATTATTTTATCTTTGTTCCACATTCTGGGCAGAACTTGGCATTAGCCTTAACATCAGTTCCGCAATTAGGGCATTTTGGTTTTAAACTTTGTCCACATTCTGGGCAGAATTTTGGGTTTCCAGAAAGCATTGCGCCACAACCAGAGCATTGTTTTTGTGGCTGGGTGTTAATGTTTTGTTGCATATTGTTAGAGAACATATTTCCCATACCCATTCCCATACCAAGGCCCATACCAGCACCCATTGTAGTACCAGCAGCACCAGGGTTTTTTGCGGCTTCCTTCATGGCTTCCAATGTTTCCATTTGTGTATAAACATCCATATTGTTTCTCATCATTCCAAGGCTTGTGTTTTTGTCTAATGCTTTTTCAAGTTCTTCTGGAAGAGAGAAGCTTTCAAATACAAATTTAGTAAGTTTTAAACCTATGGTTTTAAATTCTTCTGCAACTTTATCTTGAACTATTTTAGAAAGTTCTTGCAAGTTTGCTGCCATATCTAAAACAGGTATTTTACACTCACCAATAGCATCTGCAATTCCACTAACCACAAAACTACGCAAATAGTCGGTTATTTGGCTAGTTTCAAAACTAGTGTTTGTTCCGCTAAGGTTTTGCATAAAAATATACGCGTCATCTACTTTAAACGAGTAGTTACCAAAACCACGAATACGAACAGCACCATAATCTTTATCACGTACTAAAATAGGATTAACAGTTCCCCATTTTTGGTTGGTAAATTGTTTTGTGTTTACAAAATAAATGTCTGATTTAAATGGTGTTTCAAAACCATATTTCCACGACATAAGTTTTGTAAGCATAGGCATATTATTTGTGTCTAGTTTGTAATAACCAGGTAAAAACACATCTGCAAGGCGGCCTTTATCTACAAAAATAACATTTTGGCTTTCTCTTACAGTTAGCACCGAGCCTTTGTTTACATGGTCTTTAGTTATTGGATATTTCCAAATAATCAAGTTACTGCTTGTGTCAGTCCATTCTATATTTTTTAAAATTCCCATTGTTTTCTCCTTCTTTGAATTTTCGGCTAAATTATAACATATTGCTATTTAAAACACAACGATATATAAAAAATTTTTATTTTTTTTAAATTTTTTATTACAATAAATTATATGTAACAAAATCAATTTTTTGTTGATTAACATTTTTATTATATA
>JAFTUZ010000135.1 GCA_017466005.1 Clostridia bacterium
CAATTTAAAAACACAACTATTTATGTCGGCAAATGCACACCTATTATTTTAAACCCCTCACTTATAAAAACTTTACAGGCTACTTTCGGCATCAAAAGTATGAGTTCTGCAAAAAAAGATTTAGAAGTCATCCTAGAAAACAAATAGATTGTACACCTTTTAAATTTGATGTATATTATAAGCTTAGAGAGGTGTTTTATTGAAAATAATTTGTCGTTTTATGTTTTTGATACAAATAAAAAATACAGAGAAATTTTGTTTGAATATATAAAAGAAAATTGTGAAGAAAAAAATATTCACCTTTTTGAAAACTATAACGAAGGGGTCGAAGCAATTAAATCTGATGAAAATTCACCTGTAGTTTTTATAGATATAACAGAAATCAATCAAAACACCGAAAATTTAGTTGAACAAATTAAATTATATACCTCTAAAATCGTAATAACATCAATTGATTATTCAACAGACACAATCGTTAAAGCAATGCGTCTTGGTGCTAGAGAGTTTTTAACAAAGCCAGTTATTAAGGAAGATTTACAAAGGGTAGTTTCAATGATGCAACAAGCAGAATATGAACTCGAAACAAATACTTCAAAAGTAATTAGCATCTATTCTAACAAAGGCGGTATTGGTAAAACCACTATTGCAACAAACCTCGCTTATGAGTTAGCAAAAACAACCAGAGATAAAGTTTTACTCGTAGATTTAAACCTACAGTTAGGTGATGTTTCAACATTTTTAAACTTGCAACCATCTTTTGATGTAAGTTATGTTATTAACAATCTTTTGGAGAAAAAAGAAGGAACTTTATTAAAAGTTTTTGAAAAATACAAAGACACTAATCTTTATATTCTCTCAGATCCTAGTTATATTGAACAATCCAAAAGTATAACACCTCAACAAATAGAAAGCCTATTTAAAGCTTTACGAAAAATTTTTCCATATATTATCGTTGATATGTCATCTAACATTGATGCAAACAGTCTAAAAATTCTAGACATATCTGATGTAATTTTATTCACAACTATCGTTAATATTCCTGCAATAAGAAATTGCCAAAGATGTCTTAACTTGTTCAAATCAAGACGATACCCAAAAGATAAGGTTAAAGTTATCTTAAATCGTTTTATGGATAATGACGAAATAACTGTTGAAGACGTTGAAACCGCCATTGATGAAAAAATATACTGGAAAATTCCAAACAACTATTTTTCAATAATGGATGCAATAAACAAAGGCGTAACTGCAAGTGAAATAAATTCGCTTTCTAATATTGCTAACAGTTTTAAAGATTTATCATCAAAAATTTCTAATGATATTGTCGAACAAACTATTGTTAAATACCGTTTTTAAACTAATAGAGGTTATATAAATATGAAAAAAGTTTTTCAACTAACTAACAAATACATTGTTTAGGAACTCCACTTATATTATTTTCATTGTTTACATCTATTTATATAGCAGTTTCAGCAAATGGAAAAATTATGAACGTCTTATTTGCATTTATACTTTTAATCCTTATGACAGCAGCCTTTATAGCTGGCTGGTTTAATATGGTTAAAGGTGCTGTTGATGATAAATACGACGAACAACCAAATATGCTAATCAAAGATTTTACATCTGGTGTCGGAGAATACTTTACATCTTCTCTAAGTTCAATGGTTATAATGTTTATTATAGGAACTATTTTACTTTATTTTTCTTATTTAGCTGGCATGCATTATATTGGTAATCCAGGAATAACTGCAGAAAGTTTGACAAAAGCTCTCGAAACAACAGTTGCACTCAAAGCTTTTCTAACATCTTTAACAACAGAACAACTACTAAAACTCAACCAATGGAACATTCTTCTATTAGCAACAATGATGCTTTCATATTTTTTGCTATTATTCTACATTCCTGCAATTTTTTTCAAAAACAAAAACCCTTTTATTGCCTTATGGTATTCTCTAAAAGATTTATTTAGCAAAAAGTTTTTTATAACATTAGCTATCTATATTTTAATTTTTATTACTAATTTTATAATAACACTACTTACAACTATGTTTGTAAATAATTCAATAGTTCATTTCATACTAACTTTAGCAAACTTTTACTTCGTCACAGTTGTATCAGTAGGAATTTGTAAATACTATAATGACAACTTTGTTAAAAACCTATTAGGTCAAAACATTGATAAAATTATTTAATTTTTAAATGTAGGTTTTGTATAAACATAATCAACAGATGTTTTAACAAAACCTCTTTTTTCAAGCATATTATCTATACCATAAGTTTTTTCCAAAGCACCGAGAACCAATAAGCAACTATCATCCATAGATTCAAACAAGTGTTCAATTAAGGTTTCTTGTTATGCGATTCTTAGATATGCCCACATATTACGAGTTAAAATAATAGTATTTGAAAGTTTCTGTCCTA
>JAFTUZ010000012.1 GCA_017466005.1 Clostridia bacterium
CCTATAAGACAAGGTTTAGCCTTATCTTTTTTTATTTTTGTTTTGATTTTAAAATTTTCTTTATTATTTTTGTCTGCATCTTTGATGGTAGCAAATTTAGTAATTTTAACAAAAAATTGCGATTTATATTGTAGACATATTTAGGCTTTTTTGCTTTGACGCTTTTTAATACTAATTTCGCTAGCTTTTCAGTACTTATCATTTTTGATTCAACGGAGTTTACGATTTGCTTAAATTTTTCTGCGTTATATTTATAATATTTTGTATTTTCGGTGAATGCGTCCAATGCATTTGTGGAGTCGGTGAGAAGTCCTGTATCAACAGCACCAGGTCTTATTACACTTACGTAAATGTTTAAAAGTTGTAATTCCATACGAAGTGAATACGCATATTTTTCAATAGTAGTCTTGGTTATGCCATAAATGCCTGTAAAAGGTAGGGGGTCAAGTGGCGCCAGTTCGCTTGAAGTGATGATTATTTTTGATTTTTCTTTGAGTAATGGCATAAAGATTTTATTTATTCTGTATATTCCGAAAACATTAACATCAAAAATGCGCAAAAATTCGCTTTCTTCCATTTCAATTAACGAATTCATTTTGTAAATACCTGCAAAATGGATTATGGCATCTAAATGAGTTATTTGTTTGGAAATTTTTTCAAAAGCGTCAAGTATATTTTTTTCTTTTGTAACATCAACTTGAAAGTAGTTTTCATCATTACTTTCCATATAGTCTAGGCAAAAAACGTTATAGCCGTTATCTTTTAATAATTGGCAGGTGGCTTTGCCCATTCCTCCAAGTGCGCCTGTAACTAAAATATTTTTCATAATTTAAATTATATCATAAAAAATACTATTTGGCAATTGAAACAATACTTATTTACAACTATTATTTAGTTGACGGTCAACTTTATTTTTCTGTTAAAAACTATTGACTTTTTTGTTCTTTTAGCATATACTTAAATATAGTCGATTTGACATCACGCTTTCGAGCAGTGCAGTCATCGACTTTTTATTTTTGATTTACCATATTTGAATTTGCGTTTGCAATAAATTCTTCTTTTAATATTGTTTTATTCACTTTTTAGATTAAAATTTATTTTGATTTCTGATTGATATTTACTTTGCACAAGTAACTTAAAAAATACTAAAAATTTGTTTTTTCTGTATCATTTAGTGTTGTTGAAACAAGGAACATAAAAGTTTTTTAACGAGATTGTAAAGTTTTCAGCAAATAAAAAACTGTAATGAAAAAGTATCACACGAAATAAAGAAAGAAAAAAGCAGTAAATAGAAACTTTGGCGACAAAAACAACAAATGTGATTAAGATAAAATTTTAAAATTTCGTACCTTGACAATGGAATATTTGTTGACATTGATGAAAATACAACGTATAATACAAATATAACTAGTTTGTATGTTGCATTGAAAAACCCGTTCCGTTATCGTGGTTACTATTACGATAATGAAACAAAACTCTACTATCTAAACAGCCGTTACTACGACCCAGAAATCGGTAGATTTATTAACATTGATGATATTGGTATTATTGATTCAACAAAAGATTGTGTTAATGGAATAAATCTATATGCTTATTGTGTGAATAATCCTGTAAATGATAATGATACCAATGGAAATTTAAGTTTTTTGCTTACTATGTTAATTGGTGGCTTAATTGGTGGCTTTATAAGTGGTGCATTTGCTGCAGGAAAGCAAATTGTTGAACATGGCTGGGATGTTGGAAAATGGGATTGGGGTAATATAGGTTTAGCGTTTTTAGGTGGATTTGTTGCTGGAGCTATTGCTTCTGCGCCATTACCCGGTGCTTTATTAAAATTGGGAACTATTGGGAAATATTTAGGTTATGTAGTTACATTTGGATATGGTGGAGCTGGAATGGTGGCTGGAGGTTTAATTACTGGTTCTGTATATGATTTTGAATCTGGAGTAAATGCTTTTGCACTAGGTGGTTTTGCTAACGTTATTGCCAAAGGAATAGGAGACACTCTTGCATTTTTAAAAGCAAAAAATATTTTTAATCAAGGCAAA
>JAFTUZ010000013.1 GCA_017466005.1 Clostridia bacterium
AAAACAAAAAAGTTATACACAAATTTAGTTTAAATGTGTATAACTTTTATTTTTATATTTACCTTTTAACTATAAAGTTTTGAAACAACCCACAACATAAATTTTGTTAGCAAAATTTTATTTAAAAATATAAGCAGTTTATAACTAAAACCAACAACTTTGTTAGGTGGCATTCTTTTACGTTTTGCTAATTTATACATTGTTTTAGAAACTGTTATAGGGTCTTTTCCGTTTTGTTCATCATGCTCCATTTTAGCAATAGACTTTTCTAAAACTTTTTCATAAGCCGAACCACTTTCTGTGTTTTTTTGGCGCTTGCCTGTAAAGTCTGTTTTTGTGTCGCCCACCAAAACTGTGCATACTTGAACTCCAAAAGGCTTAACTTCTATAGCAAGAGCCTTTGACCAAATATCAATAGCAGATTTTGTAGCAGAATAAAAAGATTGAAACGGTATAGGAAAAACTCCCGCAGCTGAGCCTGTGTTGATAATTTTTCCAAACTTTTGTTCTCTCATAATTGGCAAAACATTGCTAGTTAAACATACAGCACCAACAAAGTTTACATCAAACAATTTTTTAACGTCACATATATTTTGGTTTTCGCTACTGCCAGAAATTCCAAACCCAGCATTATTAATTAAAATATCTATTCTTTTTTGTTCACTTACAACTTGATTAACAGCAAGTTTAACTTGCTCTTCGTTTGTAATATCACATTTAATAGATTTTATTTTTTTGTTATCTACTTCTCTTCTAGAAAAATTATAAACTATATATCCTCTATCTGCAAAATACTCAGCAGTTTTTAGCCCTATTCCACTAGAGGCGCCCGATATAATTACAACTTTTTTTTGTTCAATTTTATTTTCTTTCATTAATTTTGCCTTTTTGTTTTTTATTAGCTTATGTTTGTTTAGAAGTTACTTAATATTAAATTAAATCATCTTCATCTTCGTTTTCTTCTTGGTCTCTTTCAACATCTTCTTCGTTTTGCTCGTCTTCGTTTAAATTTTCATCTAAATAGCCGTCATCAAAACTAGAATGTGTAAATTTTCTATAATCGTCATCATATTCTTCTGGGTTATAGTCGCTTTGTTCATTTGCATTATAAAAACTTGAACTCATTTCATTAATTTCACTGCCCAAAAGTTCTTCTTGAGGCTTATTCTTTTAGCGCCATGCTTGCCTTAAAGATGCATCTAGTGGCATTTTGCTTGATTGTCTTTCTCTGCCATATTTTCTTTCTTGGCGTTTTTTAACTCTATAAATTTCTTTGTCAGAAAGTGGAGCCACAACCGCACCAGAACGTGCCCATTTAACAATATTATAAACTGCAGCGCCTATGATAAACATAAACAATATAATAATTACGCCCCAAACAATGCCTGTTGTGTTTTGGCGTGTAACACTTACATTAATAGCATTGCTTAAAATGCCGTCAAACTCAACTTTTGCACTAAGTGTAAATGAACCATTATTTGTAACTGTCAACTCACTTTGTGGTTCGCTAGAAAGTTTTATTTCTGTGCCACTATAAATTTTAGCGCCATTAGCACTTATTACATCATCTAAATTAGGAATATTTTGATTTTGAACAACAGCAAATAAAACAGAAATGTCATTTTGTTGGTAAGTATCTGTTACAACTTGGCCATCAACTTTTAAAGTATAAGTTGGTGCACTAAGAGGAACTTTAACATATTTGCTAGCAAACTCTGGGTAAGCAGCAACGTCAACTAAATTACTACCAGTAAAAAACTCAAAATAAATTTTGCCTG
>JAFTUZ010000136.1 GCA_017466005.1 Clostridia bacterium
AATAAACAAATCAACAACCAAGCAAAACTTCCACCTACAAAAAATTAAAACACCTAGCGGTGTTTTTTGTTTACTACTTTTTTATTTTTACTTTGTATGCGTTTTGTTTTTAACAGTTTAGATTGTTTCCTTTCTTCCATTTTAGATTGTTTAGAACCAGCATTTAAGCCACTTTTTAACTTTATAAATCTTTCGTAAATATCTTTTTGAAGTGTACCCATATTTAGTGCATTAAGCACCGCACAACCATCTTCTTTTGTGTGCCCGCAATCACGATATTTACATTGTTTTTCTAATTCTTTTATTTCTTCAAAAACATCAACCGGATTGGTATCTGATGCACTTTGTATGCTTCTTATACCTGGTGTGTCTATAACCCAACGGTTGCCTTTTATTGGAATTAAATACCTTGCGGTGGTGGTGTGCCTACCCCTATCATCACTTTCTCTAACTTCGGCTGTTTTTAAAATTTCTTTATCACAAAGCGAATTTACCAAGCTAGATTTACCCACACCAGAACTACCTAAAAACACAGCAGTTTGCCCAGTTTCCCAAGACTCAAATATTTCACTTGCATTTAATTTATCTTTACTATTTACAGAATATATTTTTTCTTCTGGAAATGTTTGGCGCAATTCGGATATATATTTTTCTGTGTTTTTACATTTATCTTTTTTGGTTAAAATAAATGCTACTTTTGCTTTTCCAGCAAGCCCTAACAGTGCCAAACGTTCCATTTTTTCTAACTCAAAATCTTTATTAAAACTGCTTACTACAAACACAACATCTACGTTTGCAACCAAAGGTTTATCATTATTTTTAGAAAAACGTTTTATTATATTTTTTCTATCATTAATTTTTAAGATAAAATTATTACCCCACTCATCGGTAATATAATCTACCCTATCACCCACAATAGGTAAATCTTCACTTTGATAACTATTGTTTAAAGTTGCATTAAAAACCAAATTTGTTTTTTTATCTATAAGTTTCCAATCTGTTCTAGAAACAGATGCAACATAAGCCTGTTTTACTTCTATCATAACCCACCTTTTATTAAAATAAATATTAACAATTTTTTTAAAATTTGTCAAATTTAAAATACAAATCTTATTATTATTTAAGTAAAATATAATTTTATAAAAATATTGTATTTTTTTGATATACTTTTTAGTAAAAAATGATACAATAAACTATATATTAACTTTTAGATAAACAGCCTTAAAGTAAAATAAAGTAAGAGAGGCACTTTTATGAAAAATTTTAAAACTGTTATATTATCAACATTCTGTTTTTTAGCAATGTTTTTTTGTGGTTTTTTAACACCAAACACAAACATAGTTAACGCAGCAGAAAACGAAGTTTGGTTGGGTGGAATTATAACTAATGCATCTAGTGCGTTAGGTACAAAAAGTAACCCTTACCAAACTTTTGAAGATGCAAAAAATGGTGTTGCTGAAAACGGCATAATTTACATAAACAAAACCATAAGTATAACCAACCAACAAAACTGGTCTTTGCCTAACAATTCGGTAATAAAACGTGCTGAAAATTTTACAAGGCCATTAATTAGTATAGATGGTGGAACACTTAACCTTTCTGATATTACAATAGATGGTAATAATCAGTTTAGTTCTGGTAGTTTAATAGAAGTAAATTCTGGTGCACTAAACATAACAAATGGTACAATATTAAAAAACAACTACAACGCTTATAATGGTGGTGCTATAAATGCTACATCTATCTGTGAAATAAACATAACCAATGCCCAAATTATAAACAACACTAGCGAACAATTAGGTGGTGCAATTTATGCCAATGGCTCGGAAATTTATTTAACAAATACAACCATAGATAACAACATCGCAAATGTTGGTGGTGCAATTTATTTAAACAACTCTAATATGTATATTGATGGTGGAAGTGTTAGTAACAACAAAGTTGAAACATTTAATAGCACCCCACAATGTGCCGGAATTTATATGAACGGTAATGTAACAATAAATTCTGATTTTACCGCTGAAAACAATTTAAATAATAATGTTCAAGATGATATTTTGCTAATACTTG
>JAFTUZ010000137.1 GCA_017466005.1 Clostridia bacterium
AATTAGGTTTTAAAAATTTAGATGAACAAACTTATTTTGAAAGTTTAAGAAATACTACAAATAAATTTTCAAATATAAAAACATTTTTAGATAGATATAAACAAGGCAAATTTAATGATTTGGACGATTTGGAAATTTGTTTAACATATCAAAACATAATGAAAGAGATGCAAGCAAACGCCTTTATGTATATGAGTAGTGATGAATTAGAAACAAACTTTAAAGATAATAGTTATAGTTTTTTAAAATTTGTTAACAAACCATATGATGAAAAAAGTAAAAAAATAGCATTTGATAGGTTCTATAAAAGTTCTATTGCCTTGGGTAATATGATTTCTAACGGATTTACAGATGTTGATGAAGAAAGACCAGACATTCCTAACGAAAGTTGCGAATATCAAAAATCAAACACTATAGAAGATAAATATATGTTTGGTTAATAAAAAACCACCGTTTTGGTGGTTTTTTTAATATATTAAAATAAAAAAGAGCAGATGCTCTTATTTATTTTGTTCAGCAAGTTTTTCTCTTAATTCTACAAAGTACTCAACAGGTGGTAATTCTTTGTAAACTTTAGCAATAATATCTGCCGCTTCATCCATAAGTTCTTTTGTATGTGTTGCGGTATAACTTGTTCTTATAATTGCTTCACCAGGTGCAACAGCAGGGGTGATAGCAGGGTTTACATAAACTCCGTTTTCTAATAAAAGTTTACAAGCATAGAATGTTCTCCAGTCGTCTTCAACTTTAATAGAAATAATTGGCACTTCACTTTCGTTAATTGGCACTCCACGTTCTTTAAGTGCTTTACTCATATATTTAGTTATGTCTCTTAAATTTTGAACACGTTCAGGTTCGTTGCGCAAAATTTTTAAAGCAGCGTGTGCACTTGCAATACAAGCAGGTGGCATAGAAGCAGAGAAGATAAATGGTCTTGAGTTGTGACGAACAAAATCACAAACTTCTGCAGATGCAGCCATATAACCACCCAAAGAAGCAAGTGATTTACTAAATGTACCCATAATAATATCAACTTCATCTTCAAGGCCATAGTGTTCGGCAGTTCCACGACCATATTTTCCTAACACACCAAAACCGTGTGCGTCATCAATCATAATTCTTGCACCATATTTCTTTTTAAGTTCAACAATTTTTGGTAAATTACAAATATCACCACTCATACTAAACACACCATCGGTTACAATTAAACAACCTTTGTCTTCTGGAATTGTTTGTAACAATCTTTCAAGTTCTTCCATATCGTTGTGTTCGTATCTTAACATTTTAGCATAACTTAAACGGCAACCGTCGTAAATACTTGCGTGGTTTTCTTTGTCGCAAAGAATAATATCGTTTCTTCCAGCAATTGCACTAATAATACCAAGGTTAGATTGGAAACCTGTTCCAAAAGTAACACAGTCATCTTTATGTAAAAATTCTGCAAGGTCTTTTTCAAATGCTATGTGTAAATCTAATGTACCATTTAAAAATCTTGAACCAGAACAACCAGTTCCGTATTTTAAAGTTGTGTCCACACTTGCTTTTATAACATCAGGGTGACTAGTTAACCCTAGGTAGTTGTTAGAACCAAGCATAATAACACGATTACCTTCCATATTAACTACAATGTCTTGACCACTTTCAAGGTAGTGGAAGTAAGGGTAAAGACCTTGCTTTCTAGCATTTTTTGCTATATCATATTTTTCACATTTATCAAATAAATCCATAATTTTTCTCCAATTAATTAAAGTTTATACTAAAGTATAGCAAATTTATTTTAAAAATACTAGTAATTTTAAGCAACTTTTTATATTTTACATATTTAGTAAAAACAGTTGAAATATTTTTACAAAAAGTGTAGAATAAAATTTAAAGGGGTATATATAAATGATAGAATTAAAAAATATTTTTTTGGCTTATAATAAAGAATATTATGCACTTTATGATATTTCGCTTGTAATTGAAAATGGTGAAAAAATTGCTTTGGTTGGAGAGGAAGGTAGTGGCAGAACTGCACTTTTAAGAATTATTGCGGGCCTTGAAAAACAAAAGAAGGGCGAAGCATATATAGATAATCAGCCAATAAGTAAAGTTAATTTTGAAACAGATGTTAAGTTGGGATATTTAACCAGCAAGGCTGTATTTATGGAACATAAATCAGTTTATAAAAATCTTGCATATGTGTTAAAAATTCGTGGCGTAAGCAAAGAATTATGGGAAAGTAAAATAAACCAAGTTTTAGAAAAATTTGACATTTTAAACTTAAAAGATGCAAAAGTTGGAACTTTGTGTTTGAGTGATAGAAGATTGGTGCAAATTGCAAGATTGGCATTAAGGCAATTAGATATTATTTTTTTTGATAATATTGAAATTGGTGTTGAGCCGAAAAACTTTGAGAAAATAAAATCTGCTTTTTATAGTTTGGTTGAAATGAATGATAAATGTATTGTTATAATTGCTTGTAACAAAACTGATAATTGGAAAGAATTAATTACAAGAACAATTAATATGAAATCTGGTAGTTTGGAAGGGGAAGAAGTTGACGAATAAAATAAAAGATGAAATTGGTGATAATAACAACCTGCTTAATTTATTATTATCACATATAAATTTCAATACAATAAAATGTTGTAAAACTTTAATTGAAGAAGAAAATGTAATAAAATTTTTATCAGATGATGAACTTGTATATACTGCAGAACATTTTTTTCAAAATGATTTAAATATTAGCAAAACCAGTAAATTAGGTTTTATGCATAGAAACACTTTATTATATAGAATAGAAAAAATAGAAAAAATGTTGGGGCTAGATATAAGAAAATTTGAAGATGCTTTAACTCTTCAAATTATATTGGAAATTAATAAAATTAAAAATAAGAAGAAAAATTAATTAAAGTTATAATTATCAGTTTTAACCAAGTTGTTTATAGAAGAAGGGGGGTAAACCTCTTCTTTTTTATTTGTAGTTTTAGGTAAGATTTCAAGTAGTTTAGATACAGTGCTGATTACCGACATTATATCTAGTTGGTTTTCTGTTTTTGTTTCATTTGTTGTAGGTTGTGGATTGATATTATTGGTAGTTTTGGGTGGGGGTTGTGTGTTGTGTTGAGTACTGTGCATTTGCGTAGTACTATAATTTTGTGCATACTTATAGTAAGGTAATCGCCAATATGAAGATTCTATGTAATTATTGCTTTGTGGATTATTTGGTGATTGAGAAAAATTTTGAGTGGGAGAATTGTTGTTTGTATTTAAATTATAATTGGTATTATTTGATGGGGTATTATGGTTTTGTGTGTACAAATTTTGATATTGATTATTATTTTGATGAAGTGGTTCTTGTTCGTTTTTTGTAGGGGATTTATTTTGTCCAAATAAATTTAAAATAGTGGGTAATAATTCAATTATTTTAGATAAGTCAATCATTATGTCCCCCTTTTATTTTGTCAATTATATATATGATTTCATATAATAGAAAGTGAAAAGCCTATTAAAATAGGTTTGAAAAATATGTAAAAGGAATTTAAAAAAATGGATTTGAAAGATTTTGCAAAATCAAATTTACATAATCAAGAAGAAACTAAAAAAGAGGAAAAAACTATGGAGCAAACGCAGGCTGAATACGGTGATTTAGTTAACGAATTTGTAAAGCGTTATGGTAATATGGAAGAAGAGCAATTAATGTCTGAAATGTTTAAATTAATCCAACAAAAAAAGCAAGAGGGAACATTTGACGCTAATCAAATAAGAAAAGCTGCCGAGCAGGTTGCACCTCTTTTAACAGATGAACAACGTGCAAAAATGTATAGTTTGCTTAATTATTTAGATTAGTTGAAAAAAGAAAAAATAGACAGTTTACTTTTAAACTGTGTTTATACTTTAGAAGATAAAAAAATAAAGTGCGTTGTTTGGGTTAAAGATTTTGAATATGCAAAAGAAAAACTTGAAATGTTGTTTGATAAAGATAATATTTTGGGTGAATATCCTTTTTTAAATGCTTTTGGGCTTAAAATTAAACAAAGTGAATTAAGTTATTTAAGTGAGTTTGCTTGGATAAGTTACATATCCAGTGTGCAAAAGTCTAGCATATTGCTTGACAAAACTAGAAAAGTTATAGAAGTTGAAGAACTATTTAAGCAAGGTGTTTATGGGCAAAATGTTACAGTTGCTATCATTGATACAGGTTGTTATGCTCATTTAGATTTTATGTTTGGCAAAAATAGAATAAAGCACTTTGAAGATTTTATTAATAAAAAGCAAGTGGTATATGATGATAACGGACATGGAACATTTGTGGCTGGCGTTTTGGGTGGGAATGGAATTTCTAATTTAAAGCAGTATTGTGGAATTGCACCTGCTTGCAATTTGGTGGTTTTAAAGGCGTTAGATAAAAATGGTGAAACTCAGGTATTTACTATTCTAGATGCTATGCAGTGGATTAGTGAAAACAAAGAAAAATATAATATAAAAATAGTTTGTATGAGTTTTGGTAGTACTCCACTAGATGAAAATGACCCATTAATTAAAGGTGCAGAAGCATTGTGGGATAATAATATAGTAGTTGTTTCTGCAAGTGGAAATGATGGCCCTAGCGAAGGCACGGTTAAAAGCCCAGGTGCTAGTGCTAAAATTATTACGGTTGGAAGTGCTGATACTACAAACGATAACACTGATATAAGTGTGGCACCTTTTAGTTCACGTGGGCCAAGTTTTAGTTTTATAAAACCAGATTTAATTGCGCCTGGTGTAGATTTAACTTCTACTTCTAACGATATTGCTTTATACACGCATATGAGTGGAACAAGTGTTTCTACACCAGTAGTTGCGGGTGTGTGTGCCTTATTGTTATGTAAATTTCCATTTTTAACACCCAACCAGATAAAAACTGTTTTAATGCGTTCTGCTATAAAAATATTTGCAGAGCCTAATGCTTGTGGAAGTGGATTAATAAATGCTTTTAATGCTTTTGAATATATAAATCATAAGAATAATTTAATTTAACTTATTTATTTCAAAATACGCAAAAATAAGAGTTTTTGCGTGTTTTTATTTTATTTTTTTAATAAAAAAAGTTGTTATAATAGTTCTAAATAAAAAAGGGGGATAATATGCAAGTAAATTCTAAATTGTTTCAAGATACTTTGTATTTAAGCATACACGGAGAGTTAGATGAGCATAGTGCTACTTATGCAAGAAAAGCAATGGATGAGCAATTAAGCGAAGGATTGTTTAGGCAAGTTATTATAGATTTATCAGAGTTAGACTTTATGGACTCTACAGGTATTGGGGTTATGATTGGTAGGTATAAAAAAATGAAAGAAAAAGGGATTCCTGTGTTTATATCAAACCCTTCAAATCATGCAGATAAAATTTTTAGAATGACAGCCATGTATGAAATTATGCCTAGAATTAATTAGTTTAAAAAAATATAATAAGTAAATAATTTTAAAAAAGGAAAATGGAAATGAAATTTGATAATCAGATGCTTTTAAAATTTGACTCGCTTTCTGCAAACGAAGGTTTTGCAAGAAGTGCTGTTGCTGCTTTTTGTACGCAAATAAATCCTACATTAGATGAGGTTACCGATATAAAAACTGCTGTAAGCGAGGCGGTTACTAATTGCGTTGTGCACGCATATCCAAACAGAATAGGAGAAATTGAAATTTGGGTAGGGCTTTCTGGTAGAGTTGTTACTATAAAAGTTAAAGATTGGGGAATTGGTATTTCTGATATAGAACGCGCAAGAGAGCCTTTTTTTACAACAAAATTAAATGATGAGCGTGCTGGTATGGGCTTTACTGTTATGGAAAGTTTTATGGATTCGGTTTCGGTTAAGTGTGAAAAAAATCAAGGAGTAGAAGTTGTAATGAGCAAAAAACTACTTGGCAAAAAAACAGCAGTTTGCGGAGGTTAAAATGGTAGATGCAACACATACGCTGGCGCTTATAAAATTAGCAAAGCAGGGAGATAATGAGGCCAAGAACGAACTTATAAATCAAAATTACCCATTGGTTAAAAGTGTTATAAGAAGATATAAAAATAAGGGTGTGGATTATGATGATTTATTTCAACTTGGTTGTGTTGGTTTTGTAAAGGCAATAAACAATTTTGATGAAAGTTATAATGTTAGATTTTCTACCTATGCTGTTCCTATGATTGCGGGAGAAGTAAAACGTTTTTTACGAGATGATGGCTATATAAAAGTAAGCAGAGCAATAAAATCTTTGGCTATGCAAATTAAAAAATGGATAGACGAACAACAAAAAATAGGAGTAAACCCAGATATAGAAGAAATAGCCAAACATTTTGAAATAGAGCCGCAAGAAGTGGTTTTTGCACTAGATTCGGGAGTTTATCCAGTAAGTTTATCTTCCACGATAGATTCTTCAGACGAGCAAGGTGCTACTTTGCAAGATAAGATTGCAGATGAAACTGATAGTGAACAAATGATAGACCATTTTGTTTTAAAACAATTAATTCAGGATTTAGAGCCAAGAGAACGAAAAATAATAATTATGAGATATTACCGAGATAAAACACAAAGTGAAATAGCAAAAGAATTAGGTGTTTCGCAAGTGCAAGTGTCTAGACTGGAAAATAAAATTATAGAAAATATGAAAAATGTATTTTTAAGTAAGAAAAACGCATAGTAATGCGTTTTTTTGCTTTTATTATGGTAATTATGTGTAAATAATAATAAAATAAAAACACACATCTAACTGTCTGTTAGATGTATGTTTTTGTATTGTAATAATTCCATTTTAACAAATAAAACTGTATTTGTCAAATAAAAAAGTCATATTTTTTAATATTTTAACAAATCTTTTACTATTTGTTATTAATTACACACATCTAACAGACAGTTAAGTGTATGTTTTGTAATAAAGGGGGATAAAATGTTTAATAAAAATAAAATAACATTAGAAACAAGGGAAAATAAACTGGAAAAAATAAAGAAAAAAGGTTTAAGAAAAACTTTATTTACAACAGTAATGAGTATGGGAGTATTGCTTGGTTGTACAGGAATGCTAGTAGGTTGTGGCGAAGCGGGCCCAAAAGGAGATACCGGTGCACAAGGCCCGCAAGGAGAACAAGGAATACAAGGCGAAACAGGTGCTGCTGGTGTAGATGGTACTTTATGGCTTACTGGTTCTGCGGCACCTATAGATGCA
>JAFTUZ010000138.1 GCA_017466005.1 Clostridia bacterium
GAGCTTTGGGGTTGTGTGGAAGAGAGTGTTGCTGTAAGGCGTTTTTAAACGACTTTGATAAGGTTGCTATAAAAATGGCTAAAAATCAAGGAATGTCACTAAATCCAACTAAGCTTAATGGTATGTGTGGTAAATTTTTGTGCTGCTTGAAATATGAAGATGATTTTTATTCAGAAGTTTTGGCAAAGATGCCAAAACTGGGTCAACGTGTATCCACTCCTGATGGTGAAGGTGAAACTCAATCACTTGATGTTTTGCACGAGCAAGTAGAGGTTAAATTTGTACGCGGAGATGAGGTGGAACGTAAGATGTATCCATTGGAAGAGATTAAGTTTTCAAAAATAAGGCGAGATGATGACTAATTTGACTTTGGAAAAATTTGAAAATGGAATTGAATTTTATCAAGATGAAGATTTGTATAAATTTACATCAGATTCAATTAAACTTGCCAAATTTAGCAAAATAAAATCAACAGACCACGTACTAGATATGTGTGCGGGTAATGGAGTTGTTGGTATTTATGCATATAGTATTAATCCGTTTAATAAATTATATTTAAATGATATACAATCCGCTATGTGTGATTTAATTGATAAAAATATTAAATTAAATAAATTGGAAAATAGTTGTAAAACGTTGTGTAAAGATTTAAACGAATTAAAACTATTGGATTTTGACAAAAGGTTAGACGTGATTGTTTGTAATCCGCCATATTTTAAATTAAATGGCAAAATAAAACAAGATTTTAATAAAGCGATATGTAGACATGAAATAACAACTACTTTAAGTCAAATTATTAAAAAGGCAAGCGAGTTAATTAAAACTAAAGGTAGATTTTATTTGGTTGTGCCTGCAACAAGATTGTGTGAGTGTGTGGTGGAACTAAGTAAAAATAGGTTTGAGCCTAAACGTATTGAAATGTATCATTCAAATGGCGAATGTGGTATTTGTTTGGTTGAAAGTGTTAAAGATGCTGGCGTTGGAGTACAGATTAAAATTAATAGCGAAAATTAATATTGTTAATTTTTTAAAAGGGGGTTTATGACTGAACTGATTGGTGAAATTTTTAGCAAGATTTTTAATGATAATGTTGCGCTTGCTACAATATTTGTTTCGATGGTGCCAATAATGGAACTTAAGGGTGGAATCCCTTTTGGTATGAGCGAGGCGTTTTGGGGTACAAAAGCATTAAGTCGATGGAGCGCGTTTTGGTTTGCATATTTAGGATGTTCAATTGTTGTGGCGGTTTTGTATTTTGCATTTAAACCTATTATGAGATTTTTGCGTAAGACTAAAATATTTAAAGGTATTGCAAATTTTATAGATAGTAGAGTAAAAAAACAATCCGACAAATACAAGTCGGGCGAAGACGATATTGTTAAAACTGATGATTGCAATATAAATCCAGTAAGTGAAATTGCGTCGGAGAAATCCAACGATGGTGCGTTGAATGTTAAAAATGAAAGAAAAAAGAAGATTGTAAAAATAATTGGTGTATTTACTTTTGTGGCAATTCCATTACCTTTGACCGGCGTGTGGATGGGAGTGTGTATTGCTGTTATGATTGGCTTAAGTTTTTGGGAAACATTTATAGCGGCTCAACTAGGTAATTTGGTTGCAGGAATAATAATATCAACATTGTGTGTTATTTTTCCGCAATTTACACATTGGCTAATTTATATATTTTTAATTTTAGTTTTAATAGTAATTATTGTTGAAATGATTAAGCATAAAATCAATAAAAATAAACAAAAAATAAAATAAATTAAAAATATTTATAAAATACTATTTTTTAGTAAAATATAGCGATATTTGTGTGATTGATTTAATAATTAAATTATTTGATTTTAAATAAATTGTTTGATAAGCGCTTTTATATAAATGCGAAGTTAGTTGGTTTGATAGCATCGACAAATAGTATAGTAGGCTAAACACATTGTTTTTAAATTGTAGCGAAGAGGATAAATTGTGGTTTGGGTTTAAAATTTGCAAGGTTTGTTGCGCTTGAAAAAGGTTGTTAATAATGGTGTTTTGCAAGTGTAAAGGCATTTGAAAACTGTTATTCTCCAACCTTTTAATAATACCATTTAATAAACTTAAAGATGCTGTGGGGTTGGGTTGTAAAACTTGTTCATATTCTTTTTTAAGTTGTTCATATTGGGAGCTTGTGAAAATAAAATTATCCATATTTGTATATATGTTAAAAA
>JAFTUZ010000139.1 GCA_017466005.1 Clostridia bacterium
ATTTAATTTCAAAATTTTTAAAATTTTTTTATACTATGTTAAAAAATAAAAAAAGGCATAAAGCCTTTCTTTAATAATTTAACTATGCACTACATTTGTTTTTCGTTTGTTTGTTGCGCAGATTTAACTTTTCTTAATTCTGGAGCATAAGATTTATATGGTCTAACCCAACCAATATTATCAGATTCTCTAACATATTTCTTTTTTGTTCCATTATTAACAATTTCTACTATTTGTTGCTTTTTGTTTTCTTCCATATACATTTCCTTCCTTTTATTTAGCATTATATTATAACCCAATAAATTTAAAAAATCAACCCCCAATTTTGGTAAATTAAAAAAATTCTTCTATAACTATATTAGTTAATTCTGTTTTTAAAACTTTTACAAAATTATTTTCTATTATAATTAGCCCGCTATTTTGTAATTTTTCAATTTGATTTTTATATTCTTCTAAAAAGTTGGTTTTAAATGTTATGTTATATTTTTCTATATCAAGCCCTTTTGAAAGACGCATTGCAAGCATTATAAATTCTTCTTTGGCAGTTTTTATTGTTTCTTGTTCACAATTAAGTTTGTTATCTGGTTTTTTTAAGTATTCTTGCAAATTAGTTGTATTTTCATAATGAACACCATTTAAAAAACTGTATGCCCCAGCACCAAAGCCAACAAACTGTCCCCTTGCCCAATAATTTAAATTATGCCTACTTTCAAAACCTTGTTGTGAAAAATTGCTAATTTCATAACATATATATTTATGCTTTTCAAGTAATTTTCGTGTTTTATTATAAAATTTAACACTTTTATCTTCATTGGGTAGTTTTAATTCATTATTTTCAACTTGACTAAAAAGTTTTGTGTTAGGTTCTAAAATTAACCCATACGCAGAAATGTGCTTTACTTTTTGTTTAATTATTGTTTTGATAGTTTTTTTAATATCAAACCAATTTTGTTTAGGTAAACCTATAAGCATATCTGCGCTAATATTTAAAATGCCTGCATTCTTTATATATGAAATTGCTTGCTTAAAATCTTTTAAATTATGTGGTCGGTTTAATAGCTTTAAAATTTTATTATTAGCAGATTGCAAACCTATGCTAATCCTATTTACTCCAGCCGTTTTCCACTCAATCGCTTTTTCTTGTGTTAAAGAATTTGGATTTGCTTCTACTGTAATCTCAACATTTTTTTCTAACGCAAAATTATTTTTAATTGTTTCTATTATATTAGAAATACTGCCTAATGGTAAAATCGAGGGTGTTCCGCCCCCGATATAAATTGTTTTAATTATAAAATTTTTACATTCTTTTGCTCTTATTTCAATCTCTTGTTTTAAGGCTTTTAAATACACCTTAAAATATTCTTCACACCCAGAGTAAGAAACAAAATTACAATATGTGCATTTTGATTTACAAAAAGGAATATGCACATATAATGATAAATTTTCCATACTTTTCCTTAATCTATTTTTAATATGGTAACAAAAGCATCTGAAGGAACTTCTACCGAACCTAAACTACGCATTTTCTTTTTACCTTCTTTTTGCTTTTCAAGTAATTTACGTTTACGTGTAACATCACCACCATAACATTTTGCAAGCACATCTTTTCTGTATGCTTTAACTGTTTCACGAGCAATTATCTTTCCACCAATTGCTGCTTGAATAGGAACTTCAAATTGTTGCCTTGGAATTACATCTTTTAATTTTTCGGCAATTACTCTTCCACGCTCATATGCCTTATCTTGATGAACTATTATAGATAAAGCATCGCAAACTTCGCCTTTAAGCAAAATATCTAATTTTACCAACTTACTTGGCTTGTATCCACACAATTCATAATCTAAACTAGCATAACCTCTGGTTCTACTTTTTAAACCATCAAAAAAGTCATATATTATTTCGTTAAGTGGAATTTCATATTCCATTTTAACACGTTTATCATCTAAATACTGTACGTCTATACTAATACCACGACGTTGCTGACATAAATCCATAATTGGCCCTAAATATTCTGGCGGTGTAAAAATATTCATTTTAACATAAGGCTCTTCCATATGCTCTATTTCTGGCATAGGTGGTAAATTGCTTGGATTACTAACTTCTAGCATAGTGCCATCAGTTTTATAAACATTATAACTAACACCAGGTGCAGTAGTTATAATATCAAGGTTAAATTCACGCTCTAAACGTTCTTGAATAACTTCCATATGCAAAAGCCCTAAAAAACCACATCTAAAACCAAAACCTAAAGCCACACTGGTTTCTGGCTGATAATCCAAATCACTATCGTTTAATTTTAATTTTTCAAGTGCATCTTTTAATTCGTTATATTTACTACCATCAACTGGGAATATACCAGAAAACACAACTGGGCTAACTTTTTTATATCCATCTAATGGTTTATCTGCAGGGTTTTCAACCAATGTTACGGTATC
>JAFTUZ010000140.1 GCA_017466005.1 Clostridia bacterium
CCAAGTTCATTGCATATACTAATATTGTCTTTGGCTAGTTTTAGTAATTTATAATAATAATTTCTAACACTAAAAGTTTGTCTGCCATTTTCTTTTGCCCATTTTTCAAAAACTGTTGTTAAGGGTAAGTTTTTATTATTTGTAACAAACTGAACCAAACTTTTTGCTACATCTGGGCGCCATCCTAAAATTTTAATTTTTGAGTTTTTCATTTTTGCTCCTTTAAGTTGTTTTGTTATAATTCTTGACCAAAAATAAAAATTTATTATAAATATTTTGGAATAAATAAAAAATTTATAAAATAACTTAAATTAAGCCATAAATTATTAACTATAAAATATCTTTTTAGCAGATGTATTTAATAAGAAAAAATAATTATTATGTTATATTAATAAAGGAGTAAAAAATGAGTATTTTTTTACATATTTATTGTGAATTTCCAGCATTAATAAAATTAAACAAACAAGAGTTAGGGATTATAGAAACAATAGAAGAACAAATTTCTGTGGAAACAGATGAAGATGATTTTTTATTAGAAGTATATCCTATTGATAATGATAATTATAAAAAATTTATTCCTTTTTTTGTAAAGGTAAAAAGCCAAAACAAAACATTAATAAGTTCTAGTGAGTATGTGATTATAACAGATTTTGATAATGGACATTATGAAATTAATATTCACCCAATGCAAGTAAGTTTAACTAATTCTTCACAAATTGTTAGTTTTCAGCAACTAGCACCATCTATTACAGCACAAGTGGTAGATAAAGGTAATTATGAACTTATTATATACAGCGAAAATTTGCAATTTAGTTTTCCTATTTGCTCTAAATTAATAGAGCATAATTTAGAATACAAGCAACTTAATCATAAAGATTTTATATTTTTAAGTGGTAAAACTATAGGCGGTAGGCAATATTTAATGGTTTTATGTAATTATTTTTGTAATTTAGAAATTGTTGCCGATAAAATTTAGCAAACAGAAAAAGAAATTACTTCACTTTGTTATCAATACGATATAGCAAATCATGGTGTAGTGCAAAAATTTTCTTTAAAAGAAAAAGGTTTTGCATTAGTAGATGAATATACTGTTTTTGCCGAAGGAAAGCCTTTTTTAAGTACTAATATAAATATTATACCGTGGGCATTTATGGAAGCGGTTAATATTGGAGATATTAATTTAGCAAGACAATATTTAGATGCCGACCTTAATAATATTTTAAGTGATGAGCACATAAAACAATATTTTGGCAATTATACCGAAATTGTATGGAATAAATATCAAAACAAACCACAAACTTTATGCTTAATTTACAGCGGAAATCCACGCACAACCAAGGTTTTTGAGTTTCAAATAAAACAAAACAAAATTTACAATATTGTTAATTTAGATTGATAATTTTTAATAAAATATGTATAATATATTTGTTATCTTATATTTAATATTTTAGATAGCAAATTATATAAATATTATCAATTTAACGGGAGATAATAAGTTGAGTTGGTTATTGTGGTCAATTATTATAGGCGTAGCCTTGTTTTTATTGGGCTTTTTATGTGTGTTTAGTGCAAACAAAAAATATAAAACCATAAGGCAGCAGTTTAAAAACATAGACAACGAAAACGGCGTAACAGTTTGTGGGCTGTTAGATTATGAATATGATAAATTACAAATAGAAGGGCTTCAATATGCCGAAAGTGATGATTTTGCTTATGAGCCTAAAACAAAAACAGTTTATATAGAAAGTGGAACAACGTATTCAAAAACAGTGTTTGATGTAACTGCCGCTTCACATGAATTGGGGCATGCGCTAGAACATAAAAAGGGCAACAGGGCTATGGCAATGTGGTATGTTTTAATAAATTTAGAACGTTTTACTTCTCGTATAGTTCTGCCATTTTTTATAATAGGTGTTATTTTATCGCTAATAACAGGAATAACAACTTATATAGGTACAATACTTATGAACTTATCCACACTTTCAGTTATTTTGATGTTGCTGGGTAGGTTGATAAATTTGCCAAACGAAAAAACTGCATCTGATTATGCAATAAAAATTTTAACAGAAAGTGGTGCTTTTAATAACAAAGAAATAAAAAATGCAAAGAAAATTTTACGAACAGCACTTTCTACATATGTGTTAGAATTTTATTTATTAATTTTTAGTAATTTTATTTTACTAAAAAGGTTGTTTAAAAAAGTTTCTAACAAAATAAAAACAAAAGCCAACGAACGAAAAGAAAAACAAGCCGTTACTTTTAAAGAAGAAATGATAAAACAAGAACAACAATCGTTGCAAGAATATAAAAAACCTGAAAATATAGAAGGGGATAAATAATGGACTTTTTTATTACTTATTGGATAATGGGGCTTATTATGGTTCCGGGCTTTATTTTGGCAATAATTGCCGAAAGTAAAGTTTTTGGAGCATACCGAAAGTACAAGCAAGTTTCGACATATAAAGGGCAAACAGCAGCCCAAGTTGCCAGAGAAATTTTAGATAAAAATGGGCTTTATGATACTGCAATTACTAGGGTTAGTGGAGAAATGACTGACCATTTTGACCCTAAAAACAACATTGTTGCTTTAAGTGAAGGTGTTCACGATAGCACAAGTATTGCAGCAATTGGTATTGCAACCCACGAAGTTGGGCACGCAATTCAACACGCACAAGGGTATGGACCCGCAAAATTAAGATTAAAACTTGTTCCGGTTATAAATATATCTTCAAACCTTTTATGGCCACTTTTACTTATTGGCGTAATCTTCAACGTGCTTGCTAGCACAGGTGTTTGGGGCTTTGTGTTTATGTGGATAGCAATAGCATTTTTTGGAATATCTGTTCTGTTTAGTTTAATTACCTTACCAACCGAATTAGACGCATCTAAACGTGCATTAAAAATACTAGATGAAGAGCAGTATTTAGTAGGGGACGAACTTAAAGGTGCAAAAAAAGTTTTAAATGCTGCGGCTTTAACCTATATTGCAAGTTTAGTAAACTCTATATTAACAGTTTTAAGATTTGTTTTAACCATACTAGTTTTAAGAAATAATGAATAAAAAATACAGGCAAATGCCTGTATTTTTATATTACATTATAATATTAATATTGTTTGTTACCTAAAAACTAAAATAAAAAAGGTTTTAGAACAACCTAAAACCCCTTATTTTGGTGCGCTGTAAGGGATTCGAACCCCTGACCTTTGGTTCCGTAGACCAACGCTCTATCCAGCTGAGCTAAC
>JAFTUZ010000141.1 GCA_017466005.1 Clostridia bacterium
ATTTTAATTAAATTATAATAACTATATCTTATCATTGAAATGTTAAAATTTTGTTAAAATAACCTACTTTTTATAAATAAAAAGTTTAAATTTAACACTTTTTTATATTAATTTTATTTATAATTCTAAAAATATTCTTAAATAAAGAATATTTTTAGAATAAAATAAGTATAACATATGTTTTTTTGTTTTCAAAATGTATGATTAAATGTTTTTATAAAATATAAAATTGGTTGATTTAAATATAAAAATATTATATAATTTTGGTATGGAAAAAATAATTTTAATAACCGGAAAATCTGGAAGCGGAAAATCTTATTTTGCAAAACTACTTTCACAAAAATTAAACTGCCCTGTTTTAGATATAGATAAAATAGGACATAAAATTTATGAAAATAAACAAGTATATAAAAAAGTAGTAAGTACATTTAAAAATGTTGAAACAAATAACATAATTGACACTAAAAAATTAGGTGAAATAGTTTTTTCGGATAGCAAAAAAATGCAACTTTTAGAAGAAATTACTTGGGAAGAAATGCTTAAAATAATTAACACCGAAATAAAAAAACACCCAACTATTATTTTAGATTGGGCACTTTTACCTAAAACAGAACTTTGGCAAAATGGGATAAAAGTATTAGTTACTGCGGAACAAATTTTGCGTAAACAAGCTATTTTAAAACGAGATAATATAAGTGAAAGTTATTTTGATTTACGTGAACAAAACTCGTTAGATTACACCAAATTTAACTACGATTTTGTTATTGAAAATGATTATTGTAATCTAGAAGAAAAAACCAACTTAATAACAAATTATTTAAAGGAGAATTAATATGAAAATAGGTTTTTATGCTGGTAGTTTTGACCCTTTTACATTTGGTCATTTAAAAGTTATAGAAAAAGCAAGTGTTTTGTTTGATAAAGTTATTGTAGGAATTGCTGTAAATACAGAAAAACAAAGAAGATTTGATAAAATTGCTATGCAAAATGCTATGAACAAAGTTTTTGAAAATTACAATCTTAAAAATGTAGAATGTATTTGCTACAACACACTTTCGGCAGAAATTGCAAAGCAATATAATACAACTTTTTTTATCCGTGGAATAAGAAATGGTAGCGACTATGATTATGAAGAAAATCTTGCACTTATAAATCAAGAAGTGTCTGGAATAGACACAATTTATATACGTGCTGGAGATTTGGGAGCTGTTAGTTCTAGTATGGTTTACGAACTTTACAAAAACGGTAAAGATATAAGCAAATATGCACCAAAAGAAATTATTGATGTAATTAAAGGAGAATAATATGGATTACAAAGTTTTAGCACACAGCAGTATAGTTATAAATGAAAATATTTACTTTGACCCTTACCTTATAAAAGAAGAAACACACAATGCAAAAGTTATTTTTATAACACACGACCACTACGACCATTTTTCGTGGGAAGATATAGAAAAAATAATGAACGAAAACACATGGTTTGTTGCCCCACTAGATGTTGCATATAAACTTAAAAACAAAATTCCAGCAAACAAACTTGTTGCTGTTGCACCAAATTGTAAATATGTGGTTAACAACATTCCTTTTGAAACATTTGGTGCTTACAACACAAACAAAGAATTTCATAAAAAAGAAAATAAATGGGTTGGCTATAATGTTTTAATAAACGACACTAAATATGCAATTTTGGGCGACACAGATGAAAATGAAGATAATTTAAATGTAAAATGTGATGTTTTATTTGTTCCTATTGGTGGAACTTTTACAATGGACGCAATGGAAGCAGCAATTTTTACAAATAAAATTTTGCCTAAAGTAGCAGTTCCTACACATTATGCTGCAATAGTTGGTAAAAAAGAAGATGCTGATATTTTTAAGGAACATTTAAGTGACCAAATTCAGTGTATAATTTTTATATAAATTTTTATAAACAGGCTTTTGTCTGTTTTTATTTTTTGGGGGCAAACGCGCAAACAAGGTTTGCAAAATGCCGTTCCGGCATTTCAAATTTGCAAAGCAAATTTTGCGTTTGCCCCCGTCCCCACACAACAGACAACGCTTTTACATTAAAAAAATATTGGTATATATTACCAATACTTTAACTAAAATATTTTACTTAAATCTATATCATCAAGCGGAACAGGCTCGCTTTCTTCTGGTGGAATATCATTTACATCAAAAGGAATATCTGCTTCATCATATGGCACTTCATCAGAATTATATGGTACATCTGACGGCTCAAAAGGAATTTCTTCATTAACTTCCACCATATTATCCACAAAATTATCTGCAACAGCATTATCAAATGCTTGCTCATCAATATCAAGTGGTGGTGCAGTTTCTTCCAAACTTGCCCTATTGCTATCACTATCTAAATTACCAAATGTAGTGGTTGCACCATTCCAAGCAAGCCTAATTTTACCTGTTTCACCATTACGGTGTTTAGCAATTAAAAGTTCGGCAATACCTTCTTCTTGCTCTGACGCATCTACATCGGTATATTTTTCTGATTTATAAATAAACAATACAATATCGGCGTCTTGCTCTATTGCACCACTTTCACGCAAGTCACTTAACATTGGGCGGTGGTCGGTTCTGCTTTCAACCGCACGGCTTAACTGACTTAATAATATAAGCGGTACATTAAGTTCTTTGGCCATAATTTTAAGGTTTCTTGTAATTGTTGCAATTTCTTGTTGACGGTTATCGGTAGAACCACCACTGTTCATTAACTGCAAGTAGTCTATCAT
The DNA here is from genome assembly GCA_017466005.1 of Clostridia bacterium. The sequence continues at coordinate 2,751 of JAFTUZ010000141.1, forward strand.
TAAAATGTCTAAACCTTTTTCACGTTGTAAACGCCTACATTTACTTAAAATTTCGGCTGGGGTGTTCATACTAGAATCATCTATGTATAAATTTGCCTCCCCTAAATCTTTCATTCTACCTAAAATACGGCGCCACTCTTTTTCGTTTAAATCCCCTTTAAGGGCTTTTTTCATACTTACATTAGCAACCGAACAAAGTGCCCTTTGGGCAAGTTGAACTTTGGGCATTTCAAGTGAGAAAATAGCACAACTTTTTCCGTATTTAATGGCAGCATTAGTAACAATGTTCATAGCCAAAGATGTTTTACCAAAACCAGGACGTGCAGCAAGCAAAATAAGGTCACCACGTTGAAACCCGTTGGTAATATGGTCTAGTGCGTGGAAACCTGTTGGAATACCCTGCAACGCATCTGGGTCCTTAACAAGTTTATTAAACTTTTCCATAACATCTACCAAACTATCTTTAATTGGCACTAAATTACTACGGTCGGTACTTTCTGCAACCCCATAAATTTCGGCTTCCGCAAAAGATAAAACATCATCACCTTCTTGCGATTCGTACGCACGGTCTATTATTTTCTGACTAGAATTTATTAATTTACGCATTATAGAGTTGCGTTTAACAATATCTTGATAATGCTTAAAGTTTGCAGCACTTGGAACAATGTTTGTTAAAGTAGATAAATAACTAATTCCACCAACACTTTCTAATAGCCCTTGATATTCTAATTCATCACTTAAAGTAACATAGTCTATAGGTGCATTTCTTAAATAAACGTTTTTCATAGCACTAAAAATATTTTTGTGCGATTCTGTATAAAAATCATTTGCAGATAATTCGTTTAAAATAGAAACTGGTGCCTCTTGGTCTATTAACACACACCCTAAAACGGCTTGCTCTGCTTCTAGATTATGAGGTAATTTTCTTGCACTAATGTTGTTTGCTGCCATAATTTATCCCCTTGTTATTTTCTTTTGTTTTTCTTAAGGTGCTGATATTTGTCCTTTTTCTGTGCGCATTTTTTTCTATGTTCTTCTTTTTCTTTCAGTTCTTTCTCTAACCTTTCTTGCTCTTCCTTTTCCTTCTTTTCTGCCAATTCTTGTTGTTTTAATTGCTCTGCCTCTTCTGCTCGTTTTTTAAGCAATGCCTCGCGCTTTAATGCAATATTTTTTTCGTGTTTATCGGCAATAACTAATGCTAAAAAATAAGCAATTAATAAAATAGCACAATCTATTATAACTAAAACAGGTAGCGAAACAATATCGCCTAAAAACACACCTGCTAAAATTAAAAATGGTAAAGCTCCTAAAATAGCAAAACCATATTTTTTTGCGTATTTATAAAACTCTTTCCTTGTCATAAAAACACCTTTTAATTTTTAGATAAAACTATTTTAACATAACTTATTTTCTTTTTCAACCATTTTTTTATTTTAATTTGCAAAACTAAAATTGTTTAGTTGGTATTTGTTTTGAAATAATTATTTTAAATAGCCCCGTTTTTGATATCTAAATTTTAAAAAAACCTTGACTTTAAGGTACTTTTAGAGTAAACTTATCTAGTAAAAAATATCACATTTACTATTTAGTAAATAAAAAGGAGAAATTATATGCATTGGGCAGATGAAATTGCTAATCAATTAGTAGAAAAATATCCAAATGTAGAAGTTTTTACATGTGCTAGTGGTATTAGCCCATCAGGAACTGTTCACATTGGTAATTTTAGAGAAATTGTTACCACTTATTTTGTAGTAAAAGCGTTAAGAGATTTAGGTAAAAAAGTTAGATTTATTTACAGTTGGGATAGTTTTGACCGTTTAAGAAAAATAGCATCTAATATTCCAGAAGAATTTTCACAATATATTGGCTTGCCTTATTCCGAAGTGCCAGACCCTTTTGGTAAGGAAGAAAGTTATGAAAAAGCTTTTGAAAAACCTTTGATGGAAGCATTAACAGAAATTGGTATAGAACCAGAATATATTTTTCAATCAGAGCAATACAAAAGCGGTAGATATGTTAATGGCATTATTCACGCAATGAAAAATCGTAAAAAAATTTACGATATTCAAATGTCATTTAAAACACAACAAGCAAATGATGAGGATCGTGAAAACTACTACCCTATTGAAGTGTATTGTAAAAACTGTGGGCACGACTTTACAAAAGTATTATCTTTAAGTGAAGACTGCACAAAACTTGAATACCAATGTAAGTGCGGACACAAAGAAACCATTGATTTAACAAAAGATTTCTGCGTAAAATTACCTTGGAAGGTAGATTGGCCTATGCGTTGGAAAGAAGAACAAGTGTTGTTTGAACCAGGTGGCCGTGACCACAGTAGCCAAGGCGGAAGTTATCAGGTTTCTAGTGTAATTGCACGAGAAATATATGGTGTAGAACCACCTTCTTACCGTATGTACGACTTTATAAACTTAAAAGGTCAAACTAAAAAAATCAGTAGTTCATCAGGAACAGATATGTCACCTTCTACTCTTTTAAAGGTTTACCAACCAGAGGTGCTTTTGTGGATGTTTACACGCTTTTTACCAGAAAAAAGTTTTGATATTGCCCTTGATTCTGATGTTTTAAGAACATATCACGAATTTGACCGTATGTATGCAAATTATAAATCAGGAGAAGCTGATGAAATTGTTACCAGAATTATGGAACTTGCACTTGCAAACACAGATGAAAGCAAAATTTATCCAGTAGATGCTAGCCTTATTGCTTCTTTTGCACCTATTGTTAATTTTGATTTAGATTTATTAACTAGCCTATTTAACAAAATTGGTCAACCATGGACAAAAGAACAAATTAAACCACGTTTTGAAAAAATTAAACACTGGCTTGAAACATATTGCCCAGAACAAATTATAACCCTACTTAAAGAACAAAATGTGGAATTTATAAACACATTAAGTGATGAAGAAAAGCAATGGATAAAAACATTAAGCGAAAATATTAAAACTAAAGATTTAAGCACAGAAGAAATGCAAAGTTTGCTTTACGACATACCAAAAATAGATGGCAACCCAGACAAAGCAAGACAAAAAAGATTTTTTGAAATAGTTTATAACTTATTGCTAGGAAAAGATAAAGGTCCAAGACTTTACCTATTCTTAACAGCAGTAGATAAAAGTGAAATTTTAAAATTATTGGAGATTTAAAATGATTGATATTAACCTTATAAGAAACAACCCCGAAGTTGTTGAAAAGGCAATATTAAAACGCGGAATAGAAATTGATTTAAAACCAGCACTTAAATTAGATGAAGAAAAACGCGCTTTAATTGCAAAAATAGAAGAAATGCGTGCAAGAAAAAATGAAGTTTCTGCAAAAATACCTGCAATGAAAAAAGCCGGAGAAAACACTGATACTATTTTTGCTGAAATGAAAGAACTTGGCGATGAAATAGATAAAATTAATGTAAAACTTAATGAGATTACCAAACAATTAGATAATATTTTACTTGGCCTTCCTAATATGCCAGATGAAGATATTATTGCTGGCGGAAAAGAAAACAACCAACCTATTTACACATTTGGTAAAAAGCCAGAATTTGATTTTGAACCTAAAAACCACGTAGAACTTTGTACAAGTTTGGGTCTTATAGATTACGAACGTGCTGCAAAAATGTCTGGTAACGGTTTTTGGATTTACCGTGGGCTTGGTGCTCAGTTAGAATGGGCTTTGCTAAACTTTTTTGTATCAGAGCACTTAAAAGATGGCTATGAATTTGTTTTACCACCAGAAATGCTTAATGCGCAATGCGGTATTGGTTCTGGTCAGTTCCCAAAATTTGCAGATGAAGTTTATTATGTAGATAGAGTTGGAAACGAAGAAGGTGCACAACAATTTTTATTACCAACCGCCGAAAGTGCTATGGTAAACTTATATGCTGGAGAAATTATTCCAGAAGAGCAACTTCCTTTCCGTATGTTTGCCTACTCTCCTTGCTTTAGAAAAGAAGCAGGAAGTTATCGTGCAGAAGAACGCGGTATGATAAGAGGTCACCAATTTAACAAAGTAGAAATGATTGCTTATGCAACAAAAGAACAATCTGATGCAATGTTTGAAGAACTTGTTAAAAAAGCACAAACATTGGTAGAAAAACTTGGGCTTCACTATCAATTATCTAAACTTGCCGCTGCTGATATTAGTGCAACAATGGCAAGAACTTATGATATAGAAGTTTGGATTCCTAGTATGAACATTTATAAAGAAGTAAGTAGTGTAAGTAACGGACGCTGCTATCAACCACGCCGTAGCAACACTAAATACAAAACAAAAGATGGTAAAAACGAATTTGTTCATATGCTTAATGGAAGCGGACTTGCAACACCAAGACTTATACCAGCAATAGTAGAACAATTCCAAAATAAAGATGGTTCGGTTACTATTCCAGAAGTTTTAAGACCATTTATGGGTGGCTTGGAAAAAATTGAACCTAAAAAATAATACAGCGCACCTACTAGGTGCGTTTTTTGTTGATTTATTTACAACTTTTTGATAAAATAACTTTATTAAATACAAAAGAAAATTAGGTGCTAATATGAAGAAAGATGGAAGTTTACACAGCGGTCATTGGGAAAGAATTAGAAAAAAGATTTTAACCACTCCCGCTTCTTTACTTACCGAAACTGAAGTTTTAGAAGCGGTTTTACAATTTGTTTTTGCTCGTGGTGATAGCAACGAGATTGCTTGCCGTTTGCTTAAATATTTTGGTAACTTTTCTAATGTTATTAAAGCCGAGCCAGAAGAACTTGCAAAAGTTAATGGCATAGGTTTGGTTGCTGCCGAGAAAATTTGTATGATTAATAAAATTTTAGATTTTTACAGAATTTGTGAAGCGTGCCAAACAAAACAAGAAATTATTAAAAGCCCAACTGATTGTGCAAAATTAGCAAGCAAAATGCTAAATAATTTAGACCACGAAAAGTTGTATATGATTGTAATTAATAACAAAGATGTTGTTACAAAAACTGTTTTACTTGCCGAAGGTGACGAATCTACAATAAGCATAAATCCAACCGATGTAGCCTACAAAGCCAAACAGTTAAAGGCAAAACGTGTGATTTTTGCACACAACCACCCTAACGGCAAAAATTTCCCTTCTATTGCAGATATTGCATTTACTAAATCTGTATGTATTGCATTAAATAACTATGAAATAAAAATTTATGACCATATTATAATTGCCAACGGCTCTTATTATAGTTTTAGCAATAATAATTTAATAGAACAGTTTGAAGAAGCCGTTAAAAAAGTAAACGGCAATTAAAAAACACCCATAACGGGTGTTTTTTATTTTATAACATATAATTTATTAATTGCTCTTGTGCAAGCAATATATTTAAAGTTGTTTAAGTTTTCAGACAATAACAAACCTTTTTCTACTACTATTGCAGTTGTAAATTCAAGCCCTTTTGCAAGTGCAATAGACATAATTTGAACTTGTGACGAAACAACACTGTTTGCATTTCTTACAATTTCTATACGGTACGGAATTACTTTATAAAGTTCATCATAAAGTTTTTGTGCCGATTCGTTATCTCCGGTAATAATACCAATATTTCCATCTTCTGGAACAATTTTTTCTAATATTTTTAATATTTGTTGAGAAATTTGCGCATAGTTGTTGCCTATTTTAAGCACTTCTACTTCATTTCCAGTTTTTAGCCTAAATGCGTTGTGTTTATCTGCCCCAACAAGTTTTGCCGAATATTCAACAATTTCTTCACTGCTACGATAAGATTTATCCATAGTAACATAACTAGAAAAACCTTTTTTATGCTCTAAATTACATATATCTTCTAAACTATTAAGTTCGCCTGGTACAGTTTTTTGGAAAATATCTCCAAACACCGAAAAGTTTGCGTGTCTGAACGCACGAGTTAAAAAGTCTATAAACACAAGTGGATAATCCTGAGCCTCATCTAAAACAATATGCTTTACGTCCATTTTAATATTTATATCTTCCCACATTTCTTTTAACACACAAAGTAAAACAGCATCATCAAAATTAATTTGCGTTTCACTTAAAAGTGGCAAGTTTTTCTGCTTTAAAAACTCGTTAAGCAAACCATAAATAGTTACATTATGGTTTAACCTTTTTTCTAAAACTGCCTTTATTGTAAATTCATCATCTTTGGTTTTTACGCCCAACTCTTTACAAATAGTTTCAAGTAAGTTATTAAAACGGTAATAAATTTTTTGCCCCTTGGTTTCGTTTAACATTTGGTTTAATTTATGTTGTCCATACTCTCGCCCACTAATTTTAAAACCTACATTAAACTTTAATTCTTCATTAACATTTAAAAGCCAAGTTTTTAATTCTTCACGAATACTAAATTTTAATTTACAATCTATTTTTGCTTGTTCTTGTTTGTTTAATTGTAAATAGCGGATTGTAAACTCATCGGCAGATTCTACATTTAAATCCGTTTTTAAAAAACGTTTTATAAATTTAGGAAAAGTAGCACTGCGTGTATTTTCTTCCCCCAATTCTGGTAACACACCTGAAATATGAGATAAAAATGCTTCGTTAGGAGAGAATATTAACACGTTTGCAGATTGTATGTTTTTAAGCCTATATAATGCGTATGCAACACGGTGAAGTGCAACAGTTGTTTTACCACTACCTGCACAACCTTGCACTACAACAGCACTATCTTTTAAGTTTCTAATAATTTTGTTTTGCTCTGCCTGAATAGTGCTTGCTATGTTATGTAGTTTTTGCCCCCTTGCTTTAGATAAAACTTTTTGCAAAAACTCATCAAAAATATTTAAATCTACATCATAAACTTCTTTTAATTGGCTGTTTTCTATATCGTATTGCCTTTTTAAAACAACTTCCCCTTCAACAACACCTGCTGGGGCTTGATAACTTGCTTTTCCCTTTCCCGCTTCATAAAACAGTTCACCTACTGGTGCACGCCAGTCTATAACATAAATATTATCGTTATGCTCTATAGAAACAAGCCCAATATATAATTTTACCGGTTCGGTTTGCCCTTCCACAACAAAATCTATACGCCCAAAATAAGGTTTTCCAACAACATTACGCAACCTAAACAAACGCTTTAATTGCTCGTTGGCTAAATCCACAATTTCATCGCTGTGCATATAGTTTTGATAAAACTCAAACATATCATACTCACGCCTATGTTTAAGATAAGATTTTTTTAGTTCCAAAACTTCTTCTTTCTGATGTTCTACAAAATTAGAACTTTTTTCTATTTCCGCATTTAACGCATCAACTGTTTTTTCTAAATATAAAATTTCATCTTTATATTTTCTACTATCCATACTTCCCCCTACCCTACAAAGAGTTTACAAAATATTGAAAAGTATTTTATCATATTTTAGTTAATTTTGCAAGTATGATAAAAAGAAAAAGTGGCCACACCACTTTTCTTATTTTTTATTTTGTTTATGCTTTTTAATTGCGTGATATATTAGTTTATATATTTCCATAATAGGAATTATTGTAAATGAAACACCCAATGCTATTAACCAATCTATGGCACCCAAAGGCACTAATCCAAACACACTGGCCACAGATGGAATAGAAACAAGCAATATAACAAGCACAAGCCCAACTAAAACAGCAAGCCATAACAACCAGTTTTTAAACGGATTTGAAACAAAAATTGATTGCTCTGTGCGTACATTAAACACATGAACTAATTGAGAGAGCGCAAGGCTTATAAATGCCATTGTTGTAGCAATTTCGTTACTACCAGTTGCTTGGTAACTGAAATGGAATACCAAAATTATTGCTAATGTTTGGAAAATTGCTTGTACCACCATAGAGCCAAACATACCGTTTGCAAACAAAGTTTCTTTTTTATCTCTTGGCGGTTTTTTCATAATATTCTTTTCACTAGGCTCTACACTTAATGCTATTGCAGGCAACGAATCGGAAATAAGGTTTACAAACAAAATTTGCAGTGGCAACAAGAATGCAAGGCTTGGGTAAATTATTGTTGCAACCAAAAGTGATAATACTTCTACCAAATTTGTTCCAAACAAATATTGAATAGTTTTTTTAATATTGGCATAAATTTTACGCCCTTCTTTAACCGCAATAATTATTGTTGCAAAATTATCATCGGTAAGCACCATATCGGCAACTTCTTTTGTAACTTCTGTTCCACTTATCCCCATACCAATACCAATATCAGCACGTTTTATACTAGGAGCATCGTTTACACCATCACCCGTCATAGCAACAACTTTGCCTAATTTTTTCCAAGTTTCTACTATTCTAACTTTATTTTCTGGGCTAACACGAGCATAAACAGATATTTTTTGAATAATTTTTAAATACTCTTCATCACTTAAAGCATCTAACTCTTTACCTGTTAACAACATAGAGTGCTCATTCCAAATGCCAACTTCTTTGGCAATTTGTCTTGCTGTTGCAGCATGGTCACCTGTTATCATAATAGGTGTCATACCAGCAGATTTACAAGTTTTTACTGCCGACATTGTAGAATCTCTAGGTGGGTCACGCATACCTACAAGCCCAATAAACACAAGTTCTTTTTCATCATCTAATTCAAATGCGGTTTTATCGTGTGGTTTATAACTTAACGCTAAAACACGCCAACCTTTTTCGCCCAATACTTCATTTTGCTTTTCAATTTCTTTACGCATTTCATCGGTTAATTTAACCACTTTTTCGTTAAGCAAAATATGGGTACAATTAGCAAGTAAAACATCTGGAGCACCTTTTGTGTAACCAAAAACACCTTTGCCTACTTTATTAAAAGTTGTCATCATTTTACGGTTTGAATCAAATGGTAATTCGGCTATACGCACACAATCTAGCTCGGTTTTAGTTTTATCAAACCCAAGTTTTAATGCAAAATTTACGCACGCAACTTCGGTTGGGTCACCTTTAAAACTGCTTCCGTCCATAAAACAATCGTTACAAAGTTGCAAACAGTTTAAAAAATGTTCATTTTGTGGCATATTTTTAATATTTTTTAACTCATAAAGTTGATTATTTAAAAACACACCTTCTATTTGCATTTTGTTTTGGGTTAAAGTACCTGTTTTGTCACTACAAATAATTTGGCAAGAGCCTAATGTTTCTACTGCGTGTAATTTTCTGATAATTGCCTTTTTCTTACTCATACTAGACACACCCAGTGCCATTATTATGGTTATAACTGCAGGCAAACTTTCGGGTATTGCCGCAACCGCTATGGCAATAGAAACCATTAATGATTGCATATAATCTGGTTCTGGTTTAATTATAATGTTAACCACAAAAATAGCAACCGCAACAGCAAGTACAATTATTGTAATAATTTTACCTAACGAATTAAGCTTTTGCTGAATTGGTGTAGATTGCTTTTCTTCATGCTGAAGCAATGTTGCAATTTTACCAAGTTCGGTGTTCATACCTGTTGCAACAACCACACCAAATCCCCTTCCGTAAGTTACCACCGAACTAGAATGAACAATATTATGCCTATCACCAACAGAAGTGTCTGGTGCCAAATTTTCGCAAACATATTTTTCAACTTCTACCGACTCGCCAGTTAGCGAACTTTCATCACATTTAAGGCTTGCACTTTCTAATAAATAAACATCTGCACAGCAAACGTCACCTGCTTCAAGCATTAAAATATCGCCCACAACAACATCAGAGGTATCTACATCACAAATTTTACCATCACGCATAACTTTTGCGTGTGGCTGGCTAAACTTTTTTAACTGTGCTAACGAGTTTTCTGCCTTATTTTCCTGAATAAAACCTATAACAGCATTTAAAATTACAATTAGTAATATAACACCAACGTCAATAAGGTCTTCATATTGCTTTTCAACAAAGGCAACAACCGCACACACAATAGCCGCAAAAAGCAATATTATAATCATAAAATCATAAAATTGCTTAAAAAACATTTTTAATTTGCTTTGTTTTTTAGATTTTGCTAATTCATTTTTTCCGTTTTTTTCTAGCCTGCTTTTTGCTTGTGCAGAAGAAATACCAGTTTTACTGGTTTTTAATTCTTCTAGTACTTGCTTTTGGCTTAAACTATGAAAATTTTTAACCAAAACCTTATTCTCCTTTTTTAGAAAAACTAATTTAATTATACCTTAAAATATAAAACTTTCAAAACGATTTACTACACTTTTTTATTTTTTTAATAGATTAAAATACTAGACAAAATTATCAAATTTGGTTATAATTTTTATAGTTGATAAAACTTAACAAACACTTATTTATTTTGTGTAGTTTATTCGGTTTTATTAATAAAATATTGATACTAGGAGTTTATTGTGAAGCTAGGAGTTGTTGGATTGCCGAATGTAGGAAAAAGCACCTTGTTTAACGCATTAACAAAAGCTGGGGCCGAAAGTGCTAACTACCCTTTTTGTACCATTGAACCTAATGTTGGTATGGTTACTGTACCCGATGAAAGGCTAGAAGTTCTTGCAAAACTATATAACACACAAAAAGTAATACCTGCTACAATAGAATTTGTAGATATTGCCGGA
>JAFTUZ010000142.1 GCA_017466005.1 Clostridia bacterium
CTGCGCAAGTCGAAAGACAAAAAGAAATTAATGGTTTAAGAAGATTAGTTCAAATGCCATTTACTTGGGCAGGTACATTAATTGGTACTGCAGGTAGAACTGTTGGCGGGGCTGCAATTGGCATTGCTAATGCTGCCGAAGGTTTATTAGATCAAACTGGCGTTGGTACCTCTGAATTATTAGGTGGACAATTTAAAGCTGCAGGTAGAAGCTATCAAGATGGTTTAAAAACAATAGTTAAAGCACCTGTTGATTTAACAAGAACCGCTATTTCAGTTACTTTAGGTTTATTCCAAACAACAGGTGATGAAATTGCTTATTTAGTTGATCCAAGTGGTACTCCAATTTCAAAAGTTAATCCAAAAGAAAAAGTTACTATTGCTTTTGGACAATAATTAAAACCTAATATTCGTGGTTTTGGCTGCAAGTTATCTTGCAGCTTTTTTAAAGCAAAAACTCCTCAAATTGAGGAGTTTTGGTGGTTTTATTTTTTAAAAATTATCCAATAACAGGTTGAACAAAAGTTCTTGTAGCAAGTTCTTTATCTAGAGCAAAAAGGCCGTTTTTATCATCGCCAATCAATTCTAATTGTGCTAAAACTCCGCCAACATTTGCTTCTTCCTCAACTTGTTCTTTAATATACCAATTTAAAAATGCAATTGCGGCTCTATCTTTTGTTTCTTCTGCAACATCCATTAGAGCATTTATTCTTGAAGTTACATATTCTTCGTGTTTTAAAATTGCCTTAAAAACTTCTAATGGACTTTGCCAATCAACTTCTGGTTTTTCAATTGCCTCTAAGATAACTCTTCCGCCTCTTTCGATTACATAATCAAACATTCCCATAGCATGAGCATGTTCTTCTTGTACTTGAACATCCATCCAATTTACAAAACCTTGTAAGTTTAAATTTGCAAAGTATGCTTTCATTGATAGATAAAGATATTCTGAATATAATTCTTTATTAATCTGGTCTAAAAAAGCTTTTTCCATTTTTTCATTTATCATAGTAATCCTCCTTTTTTATTTAATTTAGCATAAATAAAAATGAATTAATTTATTCTAGTTACCTAGCTTTTTATTTTCTCTGATTGAACAAATAAACGCAATTAGAATAAATATTAAGCCAACAAAGCCTGTTACAATTTCAGATACTTCATAGAATGAAGAAATAAACATAATAATTGCTAATGCACCAATTGCCCAATGAGCACCGTGTTCTAGGTATTTGTATTGTTTTAGGGTTTTCTTTTCAACAAGCATAATAGTTAAACTTCTAACAAACATTGCGCCTATTGATAACCCGATTGTTATAATTACAATATCTTTGCTAAGTGCAAATGCTCCCAAAACTCCATCTAGTGAGAATGATGCATCAATTAATTCAAGATATAAGAAGTTTACAAAACAAGAATTTGCAAAACAAGAACCAGTTATTTCTTTTATTTTTTCTTGTTTTTCGTTGTGTTTTTCTAAAGCATGAGATATACCATCTACTAAAAGATAGATTATAATGCCCCAAATTCCTGCTATTATTACTTCATACTGATTTTCTTTTGTAACAAATGATTGAGAAATGAATAATAAAATTAAAGTTAAAGTTGTGTTTAATCCTCGAACATTTCCCAAAATGCTTAATTTTTCTTCTATAAAACCAAGCCAATGAACATCTTTTTTTGTATCTAAAAAATATGTAAAAAATAACATAATTAAAAATGTTGCACCAAATGTGATTATTGGTGGGTGTGAAATGTGTAAATAATGCGCATAGTGCTCTGGATTATTTAATGC
>JAFTUZ010000143.1 GCA_017466005.1 Clostridia bacterium
GGTTGCGGTGCCGGAAGAACAACCTTTGCCTTGCAAAAATTAGGTTATAAAAACATATCAGGAATTGATATTTGCCCACCTTTTATAGAATATGCAAATAAAAAAGCAATAGCCGAAAGTGTGGATATTAGTTTTAGTATTGGCGATGCAACCAACCTAGAACTTGAAGATAATACATTTGATGTTGTTTTGTATTCATATAACGGGCTTATGTGCATACCAACATCTAGCGCAAGAGATATGGCAGTTTATGAAATTTCTAGAATATTAAAACCTCAAGGGCTTTTTATATTTACCACTCACGACCGTGAAACTAAAAAACCAGAATTTGCAAAATTTTGGGCAGAAGAACAAAAGCGTTGGGAAAACGGAACGCAAGATAAACGCCTATATGATTTTGGGGATAGAATAATAGAAGACAGTGGAAATGATGATACTGTTTTTGTTCATATACCAAATAAAATAGAAGTTTTTGATTTGCTTAAAAAACATAATCTAGAACTTATTTATAGTGAAGAGCGTGATAATATTGCTGTTGAAAGTAAAGAAGTTAAAGAATTTTCAAACAACTGCGTGTTTTATGTTGCAAGAAAAGTTTAATTTTTTATAAATAATTGCATTTTTTAGTGCAATTTTTTTATTTATTTGCTAAACTTATAAAAAATAAGGAGTTTTAGTTATGCAAAATAAATTAACAGAAGGATTGTTGTTAAACGAAAAAGGCTATTTAAACGAAGCAGGTTACGCCACAAGTTTAGTTAAAAAATATAGCAGAGACCAAATAAAAGCCAGTAAGTTAAGAATTAAAGAATGGGACTATTACTTAATACACAACGAAAACTATGCTGTTGCGCTAACCATTGCAGATAATGGTTATATGGGGCTTTTAAGTGCTAGTTTTATAGATTTTACCAAACCAAAAGAAAAAACAACTTCTGTTATGACACTTTTACCTAAAGGAAAATTTGAATTACCAAACACATCTAAAGAAGGTTCGGTTGAAATTAAGCATAAAAAAATTTATATTGAGTTTTTTAACAACGGAGAAAAACGCGTACTAAATTTAACATTTAAAAAATTTGATAAAAATAAAACTTTTAAATGCCATTTTATTTTAACAAAAGAGCCAGAAGATAGTATGGTTATTGCCACCCCATTCCCAAAAAAGAAAACTGCTTTTTACTACAACCAAAAAATTATAGGTATGCAAGCAAAAGGTTGGGCTGAAATTGGAGACCAAAAAATTGAGTTTGAAGAAGCAAATGCTTTGTTAGACTGGGGGCGTGGCGTATGGACTTATAAAAACACCTGGTATTGGGGTGCTGGTATGGGAAATATAGATGGTAACAAATTTGGTTTTAACATTGGCTATGGATTTGGAGACACTTCTAATGCCAGCGAAAATATGCTGTTTTTTAATGGAAAAGCACATAAACTAGACCAAGTAACATTTAATATTCCTAAAACTAAAAAAGGAAAAGATGATTTTTTAAAACCTTGGACTTTTACATCTAACGATAATCGCTTTGAAATGGAATTTACACCAATAATTAATAGAAAAAGTTTTACTTCTGCCCTTGTTATTTCTAGCGACCAAAATCAGGTGTTTGGTAGATTTAATGGTACAGCCGTTTTAGATGATGGCACCAAAATTGTAATTAAAAACTTTTTAGGCTTTGCCGAAAAAGTTAAAAATAAATGGTAATAAAAAAACACACGAATTTCGTGTGTTTTTATTAATTATAATTGTCTGCCTGCATCTTGCATTTCTGCTGTGGTAACAGGTTCTGGCATAAGAATTTTAGAATGATTTAATTTAATGTTTTGAGCTTGATATAAACTTTCATTACTTTTTGCAATAGCGCAAAATTTATTGTATGCAGAAGAATAGTCACCTTGTTTTAAACTATCTATTCCTTGTTTAATTTCTTCTTTAATTTCATCTGTGATTGTAGCAACATCATCTACTTCAGAATACATTTTATCACAAGTATATTCTCTTGTAGTGTCTAATGGTTCTTGCTGATAAAGGTCTATTAATGATATTGTACTTTTACCATCAACAGAGTGGCCTTTAAATATTTGTAAGCAAGATTGTGAATTACGTTTTGGTGTTGGCACCCCCATTGGCATATCGCCCATAGCAAGACGACAAGATATTTGACAGGTAGCCCATTCTGATATTTCTTTTTTTCCAAATTTAGCAGAAGTCATAATTGTTTCCCCCTTAGTTTTACATTATTACTATACCACACTTTTTTAATAATGTAAATACTTTTTAGCCAAATATTTTTTAATTTAAATTTTATATAATTTAAGCACATAGTGGTTAAATATAGGCACTATGCTACATAAAATCACTAGTATTGTTGCCAAAATTTTCAGCATTATAATTATTTTACATATTTTTTAAATAAGATATTTGTAAA
>JAFTUZ010000144.1 GCA_017466005.1 Clostridia bacterium
AACTTCTTCTGCACTTGTACCATAACTAATAGTATCATATGTAGTAGCAAAATCAAAACTTGTAATACTAGCAGTTTCTAATTTTACATTGTCGCTTAAACAAACAGCATAATAAATGTAGTTATCATCGCCATTCCAATCCACACCTACAAAAAATACTTCTTGCAATTCCATACCTAGATAAACATCAACAAAAGCATCTTCACCGTCAGTGCTATCTAATGTGCCAGTTCCAACAAGTGTACCAAATTGAGCAATTTCGCCCAACTGTGCAATATAACCAAAAACGTCGTAATTAGTAATAGTTGTGTTTTGTTTTAAAGTGTTGTAAATTTCGGTATTTTTATAAACTACAACTTTACCATTTTCGTTGTGCTTTAATTGGCTTAAAGTTTCTACTTCATCTTGTACGGCTATTGTTTTAGGGGCATTAATTCTAAAACTTACAACATTTTCTTTTGCCATACCTAGTTCGGCATTTGCTTCTTTAAGTGGAACAACACCGCCAACTTCAATATAGCCACCAAATTGGGTAAAGGTAACACGTTCATCATAAGCATAACTTTCGGCAAAACTTGTTACTGCGCCGTATTGTAATTCTGTTTTATTTTGGTCAAGTTCTATTATAAATTCTGAAATAGGGGCAAAATCACACCATTTTACTTCTATTTTAAATTTATCATCAATAGATTGAGCAGATAATAATAAATCAAATTTAGCAAAATCAGATTCATCATCTAAAAAAGCACCATCTATTGTATTTTGAATTAAAACCCAATCATCACCAACACTTTTCCATACATTTAAAGTAGCATCTTCATTGTAAGTAATGTAGTTAGAGTTACTAACAGACAATGGTATTATATAACCACTTTCCACACCTTTGTTGTAAATAAGTTCGTCCCCAGCGTTTGTGGCATAATGGTAGCCAAATTTACCACTTATAATAACATTATTGTTTTCATCAACAGTTTTTTCCAAATTAGCACTTAAAGAATCTTCTATAAATTCAAAATCAGGTAGTTCTGGCTCTTCAACCTTAACCTTAAGTGTAACTGTATCACCTAAACCAGGAATGTTTTGCGGTAAAGAAACATAAACATCATAAAGCCCAACAACTCTTACATCAAAATCGTCAGCATAACTAACTGTTATACCTTCCATATCTATTAAAACTTCGCCATCTTCTCTTATGCAAACAACGCTTACATTATTTGCCAAGTGTTCAAGTTCTGAATCTAAATGCTGTCTGTTGTATGCAATGCTTTTATAACTACTTCCACCAAGCCATTCACATCTATATCCTAAAATAGCAGGTTCTTCTAAAACAGCATTATCAGAAAGTTTTATTGTATAGGTTTTAACTTCGTCTTGGTTGTTCCATTTAATTTCTACTTTATATAAATCGGTTTTGGCTTTAAAATTTAATAATATATTAGTAGAAGCCACAGATAAAGAATCGCCCAATATAAATGGGTCTGCTTCTTGATTTTTGTTATAAACAGTATCCCATTCCACACCATCGGTTGAATAAGAAAGTTTTATATTAGCACTACTTGTATCACGCACTAAAAAGCCTGCAGGAGCAACTAAATTTAATGTAGCAATATTACCACAATCCATACCAACATAGTTTTCCATAAAATCATCTGTTTCAGGCTCGTATTTAACCAAACCGCTAATTTCACAAACATATGTACCAGATTGTTCTGTTAGGTTTATATTTTGTGTTTCTATTTTACCATAATCGTTATCTACCCCAGTAAATGTTGCAGCAGTGGCTGGTAAAACTTCAAAAATAATTTCTTCGGTATTAAAAATTAAAGTAGATGCAGGTAATTGATAACTTACACGAACTTTGTATTTACCCGCCGGAACTTTATCTACAGTAGGCATTGCGCTTATACCGTTTTGCGCATCGGCAGCAAACCATTCAAAAGTTAAGTTGCTACGTTGTACATCGGTTGTAAGTGGTGTTAAATTATATTCTGCCACACCTTCTTGGGTAAAGCCAGTACGTTCGGTTAAACTAACGGCTATTTGTGATTCTACTGCCATTCTATCCCCACCGGCAGCAACAATACTATCTAAGGTTGCACTTTGATTTAAATTTGCAGATAAGCCAGCAGGCACAGTATTTACCTGAACTTTAAAAACGGTAAAGAAAGTATCGTAAGTAAGGCGGAATTTAAATACACCTGTATCTTCACCCCATTTTTTAGTTTCAGATTCATCTAACGAAATACTAACTTTTTCTGCGTCCCATTCAATATCTACTTTTTTGCCGTCCGACATTTGTGTTTGAACTGCAAGTTGTTCAAAAATTTGTTGTTTAAGTTCGGCAGTAATATTTCCGTTTAACGACGAACCTAAATCTATGGTTAACTGAATATCATCACCATCAGTTACAATACCAGTAATTTTGGCCTCGCCACAACCTACTGTAAACACAGAGCAAAATGCCATTGTTGCAATGCCCAGAATATATTTAATCCCTTTCCCCTTTCCTTTCATAAATTAATTTTCTCCTTTGAATTAATTGATATAAAAATTATATCTTAACCATGGTTAAAAAGTCAAATAAATAACAAATAATAATATTATAAACATTAAAAACAAAACAGCCTTTTTTGTATGTATAATTAAATAAAATAATTTAATTTTTACACATAAAAAACTTAATTTTTACACTGGTTATTTTGTGATAAAAAATATATTTTTATTCACACAAAACCAACAAAAATCATACATATTAGTATGGAAAAATTATCGTTATGTATGATTGTTAAAAACGAGCAAGATGTTTTAGAAAGATGTTTAAAAAGCGTAAAAGATTTTGTTTGTGAAATTATAATTGTAGATACAGGCTCTACCGACAACACAAAACAAATAGCACAAAAATTTACAAATAAAGTTTATGATTTTAAGTGGGAAAACAATTTTTCAAAAGCACGTAATTTTAGTTTTTCAAAAGCCACTTGCCCATATATTTTGTGGTTAGATGCCGATGATGTTATAGAACCAGAACAGTTTAAAAACTGGCAAAATTTAATACAAAATTTTTATAATGCCGATGTTATAATGTTGCCATACGACCTTGCGTTTGATAAAAATAATCAAAGCACATTTTTTTGCTACCGTGAACGAATTGTAAAAAATAATGGTAAGTTTTTGTTTACCGACCCTGTGCACGAGGTTATTATTCCAAGCGGTAAAATAATATATCAAAAAGCACGCATCTCACACCGTAAAACACACGCAAACACACCACAACGCAACTTAAAAATTTACCGTAATTTAAAAAAACAAGGTGTTGTTTTTAGCCCAAGACAACAATATTATTATGCCCGCGAACTTTATTTTAATGGCTATACAAAAATGGCAAAAAATGCGTTAAATAAGTTTATAGAACAAAAGCAAGGTTGGAGCGAAAACCTAGTAGATGCCTGCATTTTAAAAAGTTTTTGCCATCAAAAATTAAATCAAAAAGACTTACAACTAAAAAGCCTTTTAAACGCATTTTTATTTGATAAACCAAGGGCTGATGTGTGTTGCGAAATAGGTAATTACTTTATAGAAAACAAAAATTATTTAAGTGCTGTTTTTTGGTTTGAAAACGCATTAAAAGTGCAATATGCGGGAAGCGGTTTTATTCAAAAAGATTACCTAGATTTTACCCCATCACTTCAACTTTGTTTATGCTATTATCATTTACAAAAACCTAAAATGGCTTACGAATTTCATAAATTATGCAAAGCCTTAAAACCCAACCACCCAGCAGT
>JAFTUZ010000145.1 GCA_017466005.1 Clostridia bacterium
AAAACCTAATTTTTCAACGACATCTCTATTTTGTGATTGGTCTTGTATAAAATACATTATGTTTGTAGAATTTATAATTTTAGGTAAAACATTAAATGTACTATTAAGCTTTTCATTTAAAACACTTTCTTTAGTTAAATTTAATACAATATTTTCTGCAATTTTAATGTTTGCAAAATTAACAAGATTCTTTATTTCATTTACAATTATTTGTATAAAATCAGCGTCTGAAGAATCTTCTGTTGTAGTCTTTTTTGCATTTTCATAATCTTCATAACAAGCATCTATAAATTTATTAAATTTTTCTAAATCAAATTCCATACCCAAATTAGTTGCCATAAATAAAGGACTTTCGCTTAAATCTGTTTTAGTTTCATAAGTACAACATCCACAATATTGACCTAATAGCCATTGTTTCAAAGCACGACCATTAGTTTCATATTCCATTTCGTTTTTTGTTTTGGATTCTAAATTTTTCAAAATTTTCATTGCATCTACAATATATTTAGAAGTTAATTCATCTGCATTTTCTGCCACATACATTTCATGAGCACCTATATTTTTTACAAATGGGTTTTTAATTATATTTGTATCATTATACAAACATAATTCTATTGGTAAACTTTCTATATTAGAAAAAAGTAAAGGTGAATCATTAAATTCTTCTTCAGATTCAAGATTATTTTTTTCTAGCCAATATTTTTGCTTGAAATATTGGAACACTTCATCACTTCTTGCCTCATCAATTATATTATTTTCGTAAGCATTATTATAATCGCCTAAAATAACACCTGCCATATTAGCCTCCCTAAAATTGATTTATAAAAGTATAACATAAGCAATAAAAATTGTCAATAATTTACTTTTTTTAATAAATTCGCTTTACTTTATTAAAAATATTTATTACTATTATAATATGAAAGAATTTGATATTATTTTATTATGCGAAAGAATTAAAGAATTAAGAAAAGAAGCTGGTTTAATCCAAATTGAACTTGCTGAAGAATTGGGTATGAAACAAAACACAATTTCCCAATATGAATCTGGTACATATTGCCCAAGTGTAGATGTTGTTTTTAAACTTTGTATTGCATTAAGAACAACATCTGATTATCTACTTGGTTTAGATGAAATAATAATGTAGTAAATGCTACATATTTTTTAATATAAAAAAATCCACAATTTTTGTGGATTTTATTTTATAATAACTCTAAAGTTTTTCCAAATACTTTCTTAAAGTCAGCACCTGCTTCAGATGTTATTTTTAATTCAAAACTTATATCTGTGTTTGTAACTGTTTTCATAATTACAGAGTCACCTAGCACATCACAAATAATGTCGGTAACATTACCTTGCTCTGCACAATCTAAACTTGCAGCAATGCGAACTATTACAGATAAGCGTTTAACAGCCTGAAAGTCCTCATCATCTACAATATCTTTAAACTTAACCCATTCGTTTAAAGCAAATTCTTCACTATATTGGCTTTGTGCAATAAATGCAGCAACAATTAAATCTCTGTGTGATGCACCATAAATTTGCGAATTTAAAATAATATGTAAAGCATCTTTTCTTGTTGGTTGAAATCTAATTCTGGCACCACTATTATACATAAAACAAGCAATTTTAAGTGGTTTTATAAAATATCTAGGCAATCTGTGCATAACACGTAATTGCTTAAATAATAATGTTGCAAGTTCAAAAATATGTTGTCCGTTAGATTGATTAGGTTGATAATATTTTTGATTTGTAAGTAAACTATAACCAAGTAAATCTTGAATAGGTTTCTCGGTTGTCATTGGCACACAGTGATTAAACAACACACCGGTACTAATGTCTGATGCAGAAATTACCAATCTTTCAATATTAAAATACTTAACAGCACCGTGTATCATTGCTAAACCACTTGCAATACTTCCTGCAGAAGTTTGTGATACACCTTTTATTCTTGCATCTTTATCTATTTTTAAACCTTTAATGGCTTTATACACATTTTCAATGTCGTTTAAATGCATAACATAGTTATGTGCTAAATCTAATGGATACTTTCTACCTTTTCTGCTAATTTTTCCCATACTTAAGAAAAATTCACCAACACCAACAAATTGTAGGTCTTCAACCTCTAAATCTTTTACCCAACTTTGTGCTTCCCATTGATTTTGTATAAATTCCTCTATAATATCACATTGCTTTTCAAAGTTGCTTTCCCCTTCCATAAAAAGTTTTTTAAGGGTATTAGCACCAAACTGAATTGTTACCTGACCTAATATTGTTCTTCTTGCATAGGCAATTAAACGTGTTTGTTCTTGCTCTATATCAATTATCACACCTTTAGCAACATCTACCGAATTTACCACACCACTATAAATTGCATTAACTTCTTCATCATCGCTAAGCAAGTGAAATTTAAATCCAGAAGCAAGTTCCATTTCATCTAAAAAACCATAGTGGTTTTTAGCCGAACGAATGGTATGAGTTGCGTAAGCAATACTTTTGCAAATTTTTAACGAATCGCAAAGTTTTCTGTACATTCTAATAGTTTCTCTACACTCTGCAATTTGGTTAGGTTTTATTACACCATCTCTTTCAATATCTGCATAAATGTGTAAAGGTTCAACATACTCATCAAACACTTCATAAGATGTGCCATTGGTAGCAGCCCATGCCAAAACTAATTTAGCACTATGCGGACTTATTTCTACCAAAGCAATTTTTTCCTTATCAAAAACAGGTTGCTTTGTTATATTTAACTCTTTAACTTCATTACTTGAAAAATCTTTATTCACAGCCATTATTCCTTTTTCTCAATAGTAATTGCAGACACTGGGCAAACGCTTTCACAAGTTAAACATTTAATGCAAATATTTGGGTCTATTTTCGCTTGTCCGTTTTCATCAAGGCTAATTGCACCTACAGGGCAACAACCTACGCAAGCCCCACAACCAATACATTTTTCTTTGTCTACCATAATAATTTCCCTCCTTTATTTTGAGCAATATAACACAGTTATTGGCTTTTGTCAACACAGTTTTATAAAATTTCTTTTTAAAATCTTTTTTATTAAAAATTAGAACGAAATTTAACTTTTTTACTTGACACACACCATTCTTTGTGCTATAATAAACGAGCATATCTAGCAAATTTATGCGGTCATGGTGGAATTGGTAGTCACGCAAGACTAAGGATCTTGTGGGTTTAAAGCCCGTGGAAGTTCGAGTCTTCTTGGCCGCACCAAATTAACGCAAGATTAATTGCAAACAAATCTTCAAAAAAACATTAAAGCCCTACAAAATGGGGCTTTTTTGTTTTGTATTTTTAACAAAAAAATTTTGTAATTAATTTGTAATAATTTTGCTATTTTACTCAATTTAAAACTTACTTAAAATCAACTATAATATTCGCCTAAAAGTTCGGATAATGTTGTTTCTCCCCAACTATAATTACTTAAATATGTGCCTTTAAATAATTGAGAATATTGCTCTTCTCCTGTTAGGTAATCATATAAATCACAACGCACTTTGTTAATATCAATTCTTCTTTTTCCATCAACCGATTCTATTATATCTAATATACCATATTCTTCTAAAATATTTTTTAATCTTAAAGCAACTTTTCTGTATCTTGCTAATGTAACAGGATTAGCATCTTCATTTTCCCACAAAAAGCAAATTGCTTCTTCGCTTGTTATAAAACCACCACGTCTATCTACTAACAACGCTAGCAACTCTTTTGATTTTTTATTTTTAAACGCTATTGGTTTGTCATTTACAAAAACATCAAAATACCCAAATGTTCGTATATAAACATTAGTGTTTTCATTTCTACTTAAATCACTTTCATCTTCTTTAACATTATAAAGTATTACAAAACGTGATTGCGAATCATCTAAAGATTCTTGTGTACACAATGCTTTTATTCTACGGTTTCTTTGTGTTGCTATATCATAATACGGAAATTCCGCTTCACCAGTTTCTAAAAGTTTACTAACATTTTCATAAGTTAATATTTCACTTTTTTCAATAAGTTTTTTTATTGTTAGGTTTTCATCTTTGGTCATATTTTCCAAATCTTCTTTTGTACACCCTAAAAAGCGACAAACATTCTCGCTGGCATGCAATGGTTTTACTTTTTCGTTGTTAATTTCAAACGCAACAATACCTTCAGTTAATCTCATAAATAATTTTTGCATATTTTCTTGCATATTTTTTAAAGATAAATTTTCACTTCTTAAAATATTATTATCTTGTTCTTCAAAACTACGAATACAAAACAAACTTTTAGAAAGGTTTATTTTAAGGAAAATACCACTATATAGCCTTTTTACCCCATCAGAAAACTTTGCATTAAACCTAATTTGTAATGGTTTAAAATCGGTTGCATTATATCTTCGTTGAAAGTTTTCATTAAAAAACTTTTTAACATTTTCTTGGTCTTTCTTATCAATATTAACATCTATAATTTGCTTTATAGCATCTTCCATTCTTACAGGAATATTTTTAAAATTTGAATATGTTTTTGAATCTTTTGCATAAATGTATTTTACCATTTTGTTTGCGTAATCATATTCAAAAATCTTATCATAAACTTGCGCCAATGCGTTAACATAAATATCTACTTCATTTTCTTTTTGCAATTTATACCTATCAGAAATATCTATGCAAACGCTTTGAAATTCTTCTTCGCCTTTTTCATTTTTTTGTTTTGTTATCCAACCAAACAAATGTGCCTTTGTTCCATCACAACGCAAAACAGTAAGTTCTCCAGTAATGGTTTCGGTGTTTAACAAAACTCTAGTTAATAAATGATGGAATTTTTTTCTTTCTTCCATTGGTATAATTAAATAAATATTACTTTTATATAATTCAAGATAATCTAGCTCGCCATCTTTATGTTCTGGAATCCTTAAAATTTCCTTCATTTTTTCATTCATATACGTAATTTGCGGTTGTTTTGAACAAGTGTATTTTAAAAAACCACGAGGATTACCTTTCCCTAAAAATAAATCTTGCCTATCTGTAATAAGTTTAGTCATATCACATAAAGAAGAATACCCTACCATTTGACCATTAGGTAAGGCTTTTGATGACAT
>JAFTUZ010000146.1 GCA_017466005.1 Clostridia bacterium
AAATAATTGTAACAGCCCAATATAAACAACTTAAACGTTATTTGTAATCAGTTTTGTACCAGCCGTACTTACCACTAACTATATGTCAAGGTCTTTAACAAGTGTTGCGTTTTGTTCTATAAACTCACGCCTTAACTCTGGTCTTTCACCCATTAAAATTGTAAATATCTCATCTGCTTCAAACGCATCTTGCATAGTTACTTGTAAAAGTGTACGTTTTGCTGGGTCCATTGTTGTACTCCACAACTGTTCGGCATTCATCTCACCCAAACCTTTGTAACGTTGAATTTCACACCCTTTACGTCCAACCTCTTCTAGGTGCGCCTCAAGTTCTTCATCACTATAACAATATTTTACTGCTTGCCCACGTTGTACTTTGTAAAGTGGTGGCTGAGCAATATACACGTGCCCATTTTCAATAAGCGGACGCATAAAGCGATAGAAGAATGTAAGCATAAGTATTCTAATATGGCTACCATCTACATCAGCATCGGTCATACAAATAATTTTATCATATCTTAATTTACTTTCATCAAACTCGTTGTTTATACCACAACCAAATGCGGTTATCATTGCTTTTATTTCAGCATTTTCAAATATACGATGAAGTCTTGCTTTCTCAACATTTAAAATTTTACCCCTTAATGGTAATATTGCCTGGAATCTACGGTCTCGCCCTTGCTTTGCAGTACCACCCGCACTATCACCCTCTACAAGATAAATTTCACATTGGCTACTATCCTTTGAAGAACAATCGGCAAGTTTACCAGGAAGTGCAGTAGATTCAAGCACACCTTTACGTCTGGTAAGTTCTCTTGCGTTTCTTGCAGCCTCACGTGCACGCTGTGCTGTTACGCAACGCATAATAAGTTCTTTACCATATGCAGGGTTTTCTTCCAAAACGCAACCAAACTCATCTTGCATAGCTTTTTCAACATAAGTTTTCATTTCGCTGTTACCAAGTTTTGTTTTGGTTTGTCCTTCAAATTGTGGGTCGGTAAGTTTTACACTAATAATTGCACAAATCCCTTCCCTAACATCTTCACCAGAAAGTTTTTCGTTTTCTTTTAAAAGTTTGTTGTTAGCACCATAATCGTTAATAATTTTAGTTAAAGCATTTTTAAAACCTACAAGGTGTGTTCCACCCTCTTCGGTGTTTATGTTGTTTGCATAAGCATGTATTGTTTCGCTGTAACTATCGTTGTACTGAAAACAAATTTCCACCTGATAATTATCAGCCACTTTGTTAATATAAACTGGTTTTTCAAACAATGTTTCTCTGCCACGGTTTAAAAAGTCAACAAATTCTACAATACCGCCTTCAAAGTGGAACTTATCTTCACGCTCTTGCCCTTCTCTTTCATCGGCAAGTGATAATGTTAACCCTTTGTTTAAAAAAGCAATTTCTTTAAATCTAGTTTTTAAAGTGTCGTAACTAAAATCAGTTGTTTCAAAAATTTCTTTATCAGGTAAAAAGGTTATTGTTGTACCAGATTCGTTAGTTGTTCCAACAATAGTTAACTCGTTTTGTGGAACACCACGTTTATAATCTTGGTGATAAATTTTTCCGTTTTGTTTAACCTCTACTTCAAGCCATTCCGAAAGAGCATTAACACAACTTAAACCAACACCATGAAGCCCACCACTTATTTTATAACCAGAGCCACCAAACTTACCACCTGCGTGTAGTTTTGTAAGCACAACTTCTACCGCACTTTTCTTTTCGGTTTTATGCATACCGGTTGGTATTCCTCTACCATTATCTGTTACCTTACAACTACCATCACGTTGAAGTGCTACATGAATAGTATCACAATAACCAGCCAAGGCTTCATCTATACTGTTGTCCACAATTTCTATAATCAAGTGCAAAAGCCCACGTTGGTCGGTAGAACCAATATACATACCAGGTCTTTTTCTAACTGGTTCAAGCCCTTCTAAAACCTGAATTGCACTTTCATCATAATTACGATTTTCCATTTCTCTACCCCTTAAAGTTTAAATAATTTAAATCTTAAATAATTATATATTTTTTACTTTTTCTATAACCACATCTTTTAAATAATACGTTTATTGTTTTTTACTTAAAGCAATGTAATTGGCTTTTATATTTAACAGCATGCCTGCACCACCCCATCAACAACACTTAATTTATTACATTCTAAATCAAGGTCAAATTCTGTACAAGTTAGCAAGCACTGAATATCTTTAAAATATTCTATAAGTTTAGTCCGTCTATTTTTATCAAGCTCGCTTAAAACATCATCAAGCAACAACACCGGATACTCGCCATATTCTTGTTTTAAAATTTCAAGTTCGGCAAGTTTTAGCGCAAGGGTTGCTGTTCGCTGTTGTCCTTGGCTACAGTTTTTTCGTAAATCCAAACCGTTTAACTTAAAAACGTAGTCATCATTTTGCAAACCAAAACTTGAATAACCTAAAACCAAATCTTTCTCAAAACTTTTCTTTACGTTTTCTAAATAATAATCTTCAAAATCTGGCTGACCTTCATAAATACTATGGTAACTTATGGAAAGCACTTCTTTACTATCAGACAAATTAAAGTGTGCTTGTTTTGCAAACTCTTCTAGTTTTTTTGAAAACTCTAGCCTAGCCTTGCCCACGCGTGCGCACGCGTGCGCGAGAGAAAAATCCCAAACCTCAAGTTGTTCTTTCAGTTTGGCGCCTTTATTTTTTAAAAGTTGGTTACGCTGGTTCATTAACCTTTGAAACACTTGTAAATCGTGCATATAATCTTTAGAAAGTTGGCAATTTATAATATCTACAAACCGCCTTCTTGCCCCAGGCGAGCCCTGTGCAAGTTTTAATTCGTCTGGCGAAAAATACACACTTCCAAACAGCCCCACAATGTCGCTAAGTTTAACATTTTGGTTACCATCAACTCTTACCAATTTACCTTGGTTAGAATTTAATTCTATTTCCAAACAATGTTCTACTCCGCCACGTTCATAATATAGGCTAATTTTTGCATTTTTCTTTCCAAAACCAATTGCATCTAAATCTTTACGTGTTCTTGGGCTTTTACCTATTGTGGCAAAATAAATAGCCTCGAGCAAATTTGTTTTACCTTGTGCATTCTTACCACAAATAACATTTAAAAGTGGAGTGAATTCTACAACCTGTTCATCTAGATTTCTAAAACCCTTAACAAAAACTTTGTTAATTTTCAAAAGCCTTCACACCCCTTTTAAGCCAATAATCAAAAGTAAAAAACCACCATGTTTGGATTATACCAAAAAAATCAAATTTTTGCAACCATTTAAAGCCAATTTCCCTTATTAAAAATTACCCAAAATTTCCCATCATTTAACCTACATAAAAAGCAATAATCATTTTTTTATAAATTTAACCAACTACAAAAAAGCACTAATTATTTAAAAACATTTTATCAAAACACACAAATTAAATACTTTCCCAGTTTTGTGCAAAATATTTTTATCAAACAAAAAATGAATTTAATAATTTTTTATTAAACAAAAAACGCTAAAACCCGCATCAGTAGTGGGTTTTAACCATTTTAAGCAACAAAATAGTTATTAATAAAACTCTGTTTTTATTAATAAACAATTTATAAAAACAAAAACAGCCACAACAAAGCAACTGTTTAAAAATTATATTTTTCCACAAATTACGCACAAAAATTTTATCCACACAATAAACATAAAAAACTTGTAAAATCCTATTGCTTTTTAAAATTTTGATTTAAGCAATTAAAAACAATTTTTCTATTTTTTTAATATTACAAGTTTTTTGTTTTATTTAAAAATTTATGCTTTTGTGGATTTTGTGTGCAAAACTTAAAATTATCACTTTTGTTTTTATGTTTAAAAATTTAAAACAATCGTGTAATCTTAAAATTTACAAGAATTTTTATTTATAAAAAACTTTTTGTGTGGATAACTAAACTGGCAGTTAATATTCTGCCCAAATATTAAATTATTTATTAATCAGCCCTTCAATATCGCTAATTAATTTTTTCATTTCCTTATCCGATTTTACAAGTTCGTTAATTTTATCTCTTGCATGTATTGCGGTAGTGTGGTCTCTATTAAAAATCTTACCAATGCTAGACATTGGAATATTTAAATTTTTCCACATTAAGTAAATACAAATCTGTCTTGGTTCAACCAATTCCTTGTTACGCTTTTTCCCCAAAATCTCTTCACGTGTTACACCCATTTTACGGCAAACAGCGTCTATGATTTTATCAGATGTTACCACTCTTCCCACACTAACATCTAACTCATGAGATTTTTGCAACATTTCTTCTGCAATAGCCATATCTACAACCGGTTTACCGTGCAAGTTAGCATAGAAATAAATTTTACTAAGCACGCCTTCAATTTCACGAATATTAAACCTTTCCAATCTTTCGGCTAACATTGGAATAATGGTATCATCAAACTGATACCCTTCTAATTCAATTTTCTTGCGAATAATCATCATACGTGTTTCAAGGTCTGGTTGCTGAATTTCTTGTATAAGTCCACTAGAAAATCTAGAACTTAATCTAACTTCCAAAGTTTGAATTTCTTTTGGTGGTCTATCACTAGAAATTATAATCTGCTTTCCGTGTTGAAAAAGGTCGTTAAAGGTATGAAAAAACTCTTCCTGCAATTTATCTTTTCCGCCTATAAACTGGATATCATCAATCAAAATGATATCCGCCAATCTATACTTGCTTCTAAACTCTGCCATACCCTTTTCACGGCTATGTTGTAAAAGCTCATAAAAATCGTTTGCAAACTGCTCGCAAGTAACGTACACAATTTTTATATTCCCTTTTTTGCGTTCCCAAATAAAATTACCAATAGCGTGCAAAATGTGTGTTTTTCCTAAACCAACCCCACCGTAAATAAACAAAGGGTTAAAACGCACAACAGGGTGTTCTGCAACAGCCCTTGCAGCGGCATAAATCATCTGGTTTGTTGTGCCAACAACAAAATTCTCAAACGTATATTTTGGGTTAAACGGGTTAGTATTTAAACTATCGTGTTGCATAACTTCTGGCAATGGTTCATCACCTTCGGTTTGCAACAAATTATTTTTCTCAATGTACTCATCGCACTCGCTTTGCAAAATAAACTCTACTCGCTCCAGCTTAAAGTTCTTTTTTACAAGTTCGTTTAACGTGTCTAGGTAGGTTCGCATCACGGTATCTCTGTTCATCTCGTTTGGGGAAACTACAACCAAAGTATCATCGTGGATATGTATTGGTTTTAAGTTCTTAATCCACAAATCTAGCCCAACAGCGCTTATTCGGCCTTCAAAGTCGCTAAGCACTTCTTGCCATTGTTTATCCAAATAATTCTTCATTTCCCCTCCTAACAGTTTTTTATAAATTTTTTCGCAATGTAGTGTATAAAACAAGCCTAGTGCTAGGCTACTAATCACGCCTTTGTTTGCGCTATTGTTGTTACATCGCATCAGTTGGCATTTGTTGCAAGAAGATTGTAAAAACATCTAGCTCACAAATTTCCAATACTGCAATACAACACAACAATGTTGCTGTGTTCAATTAAACTTTTGCCATAACCAACAAAAGCAGTCAACACACAACTGCTCGTCTCGTGCTGTTGTTAAATTTACCACCACAAGCAACCATTTGTCAAGGGACCGACGCCAATTATTTTATTTTTTTTTGCGCCTTAAAAAAACCCAAAAAGCGCAACCAAAACAAGAACATATTTTCTAAAAAACCGCTAAAACCCGCATCAACACTGGGTTAGCAAGTTTTTCTAAAAAAACGCTCAAAAAGGCACTTTCCCACCGTTTTTCACAAGTTTCCCACCTTGTTTCCAACCTTTTTCAACAATTTTTAGGCAACTTTTCAACATTTTCCCACACACCAAAAACACGGTATTTATGCGGTTTTCAGGCCCAAAACCAACCACTTTTCCACTTTTCCACAGGCCATACTATTATGAATGCTGTATAAAAATAAAAAAATAAAATTTCATCAAGGCTTAAAAAACACAAATTTTAGTTGTGCTCATTTTTCAAAACAAGCCAGAAAGCGCATAACAAAGCCATTTTCTCAATATTTTGCCTAATAAAAAACCCATCCACATAAACATTTTATGCTAATTTCAAACGCTTTTATGTTAAAATAAAAAATTTCTTTATCAAGCATTAGTATTTATATGTTTTTTCTTATAAATTCTTATTATCTTATTATATAAGTAATACTAATATATAAGTATATGTGTATCTATATATTAAAACTAAAAAATACGTAATTATATTATTTAATAGTTAAACCTAATTCATATAATTAATTGTATTTATAAGTATAACCAATAAATACAGATATTATAATATATTATATATAAAATTATTATTACAAAAATATTTGTATTTATCAGGTATACAATATAAACACTGTACTACTTATTAATAAGATTATATATAATAATATAGTAAGCAACGCCACGCCTAAC
>JAFTUZ010000147.1 GCA_017466005.1 Clostridia bacterium
AAAGGGGAAATTATGGAACAAAGTTATAAAAAGAATTTAATTAATACTTTTATTATTATAGCAAGTATCATTTTTTTACTAGGTTTTTTAAACTTTTTATATAGTGGAACAACAATGTTTGTAAACCGCATGGCACTATCTGCAGGTGTTGATAGTTTACAAAATTATTATGTTGTTTTATCTGGTTTTATGTTAAATTTATCTTTTTGTTTTTTAGCATTACTTATTGCTGTAATTTTAAGATATTTTTTAAAAGATAAAATAAAAGTTTTTAACCTTATTTGTTTTATTGCTGGAGTGTTTACAACAGTTGTACTTTTAGCATTCTTTATTACCAACGGAGTAATAATGCCATCTTTATCTGCCGATGCAGGTATGCAGTCTAGTATTTTACTTTATTTTGTAGTTTGTGTGGTTTATACAACTTGTTTTGGCTTTATACTTTTTGATAAACTTTGTGCATCACAAACAAACGAATCTGGCGATTTAGTTTTAGAACAAGTTAAATCCGAAAAACCTAAAAAAGCAGAAGTTTCAAAAGAAGTTAAGATAGAAAAACAAAAGCGCAGAATTAGTAAACTATTTATATCTTTAACAGTTTTGTGTTGTGCTATTTGTGTTGCAGCAACAAGTTTATTAATATATAGTTTTACTACAAGTAATTACACCAAATCTTTATACAACTTTTATTATAATTCAGAAATAATCACAGAAGAAAGCAGTAGTGCATTAAATATAAAAATTACAAACAATTCTAATAAAGATTATATGGATACAAGTTTTAAAGTAATATATACCACTGATGGCGTGGATAATCAAGAAGCTATTTTACAATTATCAATAAACAAAAACAGTGAAGATACATCTTTAGTTGCTATTGTTTCTGGTTTTGAAAATAGTTCAAGTATTATAAGTGTATCATATGCAGAAGATGGAATTAATTATATTAGTTTGCCATTTGAAAAACATACAAAAGAGTATTTTACAATAAAAGAATATGCTTTATTAATTGTTGCTATATTATCACTTGGCGGAGCAATTGCATTAGGTGTTATATCAAGCAAAAAATCTAAACAACTAAAATGTTCCACAAAAAATAATTTAGAAACCGAAAATTAAATTATAATAAAAACCACCTTTGTAGGTGGTTTTTTGTTAGCCAAAGAAGAATGGTATTATTGTATTTTCTATTACATCTCTAACCCAGTTATAGAAAGGGGAAGATACGCCGTTAGGCTCTATAACATTTAGTATTGTATCGTTTAAGCCAGGGATAAACATAGATATTAAGTATGCAACCCCAAAAATTACAAACAAGCAAAGCACACCTTTTGCCGCACCTAATACAAACCCAAGCACACGGTCTAGCCCACTTATTGCACGAGATTTTGTAATAACATCAAACAATCTGCCAAGTAAGTAAAGCACAAAACGAATAATAAAGTAAAGTATAATTACACAAATAACAACAGTAATTATTTCACCAAGTTTAAACGAAAAGTCGGCAGCAAATTCTAAAGATGTCGTGTCGGCACCTTCCATATATTCGCTACCCATAAGTATGGTTACCAAACCTTGAAATACCACAGGTATTCCGCCAGCAAAAGCATCGTGAATACTGCCTTGCATAAGCGAGCCAAAGGTTGCCGAAAGCCCAAACAAGCTATCCACAAGCCCCGAAACGGGTTTTGCAAGCCAAATTGCTAAAAGTAAAGTTATAAAAGTGCTAAAAAGCCCCAGCAGGCTTTTTAAAAAACCTTTAACGCAACCAACAATAGCAAATATAACCAGCAGTGCAAAGAAGATTATATCTACCCAAGGCACAACCGCTACCTCCTAAAATAGTTATATTATTTTATTTACAAAAACATATTATCATATATTTTTTTAAATGTCATTTAATTGATATAAATTTTTACATTTTTTTATTAACTTAAAAATAAAATGAAAAAATAAATGGTAAATTATAAAATCAAAAAATTAACAAAAATTTACTTAAAGCAAGTATATAATTTTTTTAAAGTTAAATAATTCTAATATCTTTTTTAAAGGGCTAAAAAGCAACAAAGCGCGCTACAAAGCCTTAAAATAGCAAAAACTTTTATGTTAAATGACAATTTAAAAAATGCTTTCGACAATATTCTTTAAACAAGTAACAAATTCCGCATTTTTTGAAAAAAATTGACAGTTAAAAAAATTAACTAACTAAAATGGCTTTGTTAATCTTAAATTTGTAACTTTGAAAAACAACAAAAAACAAGGAGTTTAAAATGGAAAAAATAAAAATGGTCATTGTTGATGACAGCGCACAAATGAAGAAGTTTGCAAGAGAATATTTTGAAAACCACCAACAAGTAGAATTATTGTGCGAAATTAACGATGGCGCAAAAGCAATAGATGCCATTTTAGAACACAAGCCCGATGTTGTGCTTTTAGATTTAGTTTTGCCAAACCGAGATGGTTATGCTGTGCTTGCAGATATTGCTAAAATAACCCCTATGCCAAAAGTTATTGTAACAACGGCATTATCTAGTTCTAACTTTGTGCATAAGGCTATGCAGTTAGGTGCGTGCTATTTTATGGTTAAACCGCTTAACGAGTTGGATTTAGATAGGGTTATTCAGGAACAAGTGCGTGGAACGGTTGTTTATAATAAAGACCAAAAACGTGTAGATGCGGTTGTTGCAGAATATTCTACTCACACAAAACAACGCCAACGTAATATGGATGAAAGGCTGGGCAACATTTTTATAACAGTTGGTATTCCTGCACATATAAAAGGTTATCAGTTTTTGCGAGAAGCAATTAAAATGGCAATAGATTCGCCAGAAATTATAAATAGTATTACTAAAAAATTATACCCTAGCATTGCCGAGCGTTTTGATACTAGCCCAAGCAAAGTAGAGCGTGCAATTAGGCACGCAATAGAAGTTGCTTGGAACCGTGGAAAAATAGAAAATATAAATTCGGTGTTTGGTTTAGAGGTGTACGGAACAAACGAAAAACCTACAAATGGCGAGTTTATAGCCCTACTTGCAGATAAAATGTTAGTGGAAGGTTGCTAAAAATTTTAAAAATTTTAAAAAACTTATTAAAATTAGTGGACTTTTTATGTTTAAAACACTATAATATTCCCAAAATAACACAAGGGGGATTATATGCCAGCAAATGAAGATTTAGAAAACGCTTATATTCGTTGTCCTAGATGCGAACTTAATTTTATTAAAAAGAAGGATAAACTTTGTAGTGTTTGTAAGCGTGAAGTAGAAGCGGCTTTCCACAGAGGCGAAGAAGATGATGATTTTGGAATGGATTTTGATATCTGTCCAATTTGTAAAACAAATTTTATTCGTGACGATGAAGATATTTGTGCAAGTTGTGCACGTGAAAGAGATTTAGATAAATCACTTAACGGTGACCTAGATGATGAAGACGAAATTAGTTCTAGAAACTGGAACGATGATGATGTTGACGACGACATTGTAAAACCAGAAGATGAATATGGTGCTATGGTTGGCGAAGTTGATGCCGACGATATGGATTTGGGTGATTTAGACCTTGATATAGACCTTGGTGATGATGTTGACTTTGACGATGTTTCGGATTTTGATGACGAAAATGAGTTTGAAGACGATAGTGATTTTGATGACGACCTTGACGACGACTTTGATGACGATGAAGATTATGACGACGACGATGACCTTGACGACTTTGACGACGAAGATGAAGATAAAATAAGAGATTAGGAACACTATGTGTTCTTTTTCTTTTTTTGGTATGTTATAAAGTGCGTGGTGCGTTTTAATTGGGGGGCACGTGCCACCGCAAGGGCGGTGGAAAGGGGGGCGTTGCCCCCCTTCTGTGTGCCTTTGGCACACTGCACGTGCCCCCATGTTAGATTATAAATAAAATGCTTGATTTTAAATAAAATAAAAGAACCCCTGTTTGGGTTCTTTTATTATTCCATTTCATACCAGTTTTTACCTATTTTAATTTCTACTTCCAAAGGCACATTTAATTGCACCACATTTTCCATATATTCTTTTACAAGTTGTTTAACAATATCTAATTCGTTTTTAGGAACATTAAATATAAGTTCGTCGTGTACTTGTAAAATCATTTTTGTTTTAAGCCCTAAATTATTTAATTTGTTATATAATTTTACCATTGCAAGTTTTATAATATCCGATGCTGTTCCTTGCAAAGGCATATTCATTGCCGCACGTTCGCCAAACATTGCTTGGTTGTGATTTTCCGAATAAACTTCGTTAATTTCACGTCTTCTACCAAACAATGTGGTTACATATCCTTTTTGTTTTGCCATATCAATAGAATTAGTTAAAAAGTTTTTTATAGTTGGATAGGTTTCAAAATAGCGGTCTATATAAATTTTTGCATCATTTGCCGAAATACCAATATTTTTTGCAAGCCCATAAGGAGATATACCATAAATTATTCCAAAGTTAACCGCCTTTGCGGCACGCCTTTGCTCTTTTGTTACATTTTCAATATCTACACCAAATATTTGCGATGCTGTTGCGGTGTGAATATCTTGGCCACTAGTGTATGCTTTTACCAGATTAGCATCTACACTATAATGTGCAAGCAAGCGCAATTCTATTTGTGAATAATCTGCCGAAAGTAAAACACTGTTATCATCTAATGCAACAAACATTCTTCTTAATTGTTTGCCTTCATCTGTTCTTACCGGAATGTTTTGTAAATTAGGTTCGTTGCTAGAAAGCCTTCCTGTTACAGTAAGTGTTTGGTTAAATGTTGTGTGAATAGTGTTGTCGTTGTGTATATAAGGTTTTAATCCATCTATATAAGTGCTTAAAAGTTTTGCAACAGTACGATAACGCAAAATAAGTTCTACTATTGGGTGCGTGCCATACAAAAGTTCTAATTTATCAACAGCAGTAGAACGTTTTTTGTTGCCTTTATCTGATAGTTTTAATTTTTCAAATAAAATTTCACCAAGTTTTTTAGGCGAGTTTATATTAAATTCTTCGCCTGCTTGTTCGTAAATTTTTTGTGTTAAATTATTAAGTTCGTCACTATATAAATCTGCCAAATTTTCTAGGGTGTTAACATCTATTTTAACACCCACTTTTTCCATATCAAAAAGCACGTCTTCTAGTGGTAATTCTATGTTGTAATATAGGTCGTTTAATTGCTTTTCTTTAAGTTGCTCTTCGCAAATATTTTTTGCTTTAAATAAATTGCTAACATCTACTTGCATAAGCCCTAAATAATCAAACGCACGCTTAATATCTTCGTTTTTAACATTGCAGTTTAATAAATAAACAGCTAGCGAAACATCAAAGCATTTACCTAAAAGGGCGCAGTTGTAAGTTTCAAGTTCTTTTTGCAATTTCTTTTTACAATGAACAATTTTTTCAAGTTTAGCATCTTCAAATATTGCCTTAAAATCAGAAAGTAAATAATCCTTAAAAACATAATTTGTTTCATTATCTATTGCAAATTGTATTTCATTTTCATTTTGCAAAAATGCAATATTACTAACTTTTTGTTTGCTTAAAATTTCTAAAAATTCGGCAACACTTTGCGGTTCTATAATATTCTTTTCAACTTCTGGCTCGGTTTCTATATTTAAATTTAAAAATAAATCCTTACGTTTTAAAAGGCTGGTAAATTCAAATTCTTTAAACATTTCAAAAACATTTTAGTTAAAAGGATTGTTTATAACACAGTCGTTTTGCTCACATTCAAAATTGGCATCTAAAACTATTGTTGCAAGTTTTTTACTTAAAAATGCCATTTCTTTATCTGCTTGCAATTTTTCTTTTAATTTTCCGCTAATGTTATCTATATTTTCATACACACCTTCAACAGTGCTGTATAATTCTAGTAAGTTTTTAGCAGTTTTTTCGCCAACCCCAGCAACTCCAGGAATATTATCCGAAGCATCACCCATAAGCCCCTTAAGGTCTATAACTTGGCTTGGCGTTAAGTTCATTTCTTCCCTCAAATGCCTTTCGTTCATAGAAACAATATCAGAAATACCGTGTTTTGTAAGCCAAACTTCGTTTTTATCGTTTATTAACTGCAAACAGTCTTTATCTCCGGTAACAATTACACAAGGTAGTGTAAAACGTTTAGACAATGTTCCTATAATATCATCAGCCTCTATTCCAGGTTGCTCTACAATTTTAATATTCATAGCTTTAAGGCAATCTTTTAGCGGTTGCATTTGTTCGGCCAACTCTGGTGGCATACCCTTACGAGTACCTTTGTATTCGGCATACATTTCGTGCCTAAAATTTTTACGCCCAGCATCAAAAGCCACAACTAAATGCGATGGCTGATATTCGGTTATAAGCCTAGTTAAAATATTAACAAAACCATACACGGCGTTATAAATTTTTCCTTTGCTTGTGGCAAGGGGTGGCAATGCAAAGTAAGCACGGTTTACTAAACTATTACCATCTATAATAACAACTTTATTCATACACTCTCCGTTTAAAACCTTTCTAATATAGATAGGAGTTTTTTGTAAATAATAAACACTTATTTTTAAGGTGTATATTAACTTTTTTTATTATAACCCATTTACTTTTTTTTTACAACAAAATTAACATAAAATGGAAAATTGATGTGATATTTATTTGGTGTTTTGGAAATAATATGATAAAATAATTTTATTAAAAATAAGGAGTAATTTTTTATGACAAAGTATAATGTTGTTCAGTACGGTTGTGGTAAAATGGCAAAATACACAATCCGTTACGTGCTTGAAAAAGGTAGTAAAATTGTTGGTGCATTTGACATAGACAAATCAAAATTTGGCGAAGATGCTGGTAGTTTTGCTGGTTGCAAAAAAGTAGGCGTTAAAATAGAAGATGCAAAAAATGCAAGAAAACGCCTTGCCGAAATTAGGCCAGACATTGTAATTATAACTACAATGAGTTTATTTAAGGACCTTGAAGAAATTTTGTTAATTTGTGCCGAACTTGGTATAAATGCAATAACCACTTGTGAAGAAGCATTTTATGCTTACAACTCTAACCCAGTTTTATCTAAAAAAATTGATAAAATTGCAAAGAAAAATGGCTGTACCATTACAGGTAGCGGATATCAAGACGTTTTTTGGGGTAACCTTATAACCACACTTGCTGGTTCTACCCAAAGCATTAAAAAAATTATAGGTTCTTCTAGTTATAATGTAGAAGACTACGGTATTGCACTTGCACGTGCACACGGTGCTGGTTTATCACTTGAACAATTTGATAAAGAAATTGCATCGGTGGACCGTATGAGCGAAAAAGACCTTAAAGCACTTATAAACTCGGGTGAATATTTGCCAAGTTATATGTGGAATGTTAATGGTTGGCTTGCCGACCAACTTGGTTTAACAATTACAAAACAATCACAGGTTTGTGTTCCACAAGTAAATAAAAAAGATTTAAAATCTTCTACTTTAAATATGAAAATACCAGCAGGTATGGCAACAGGTATGAGTGCTGTTGTTACATCTGAAACAAAAGAAGGTATTATTCTTGAAAGTCAGTGCATAGGTAAAGTGTATGCACCAGATGAATTTGATTCTAACCAATGGACAATAGAAGGTGAGCCAGACACAACAGTTATCATAAACCGCCCAGCAACAGTAGAACTTACTTGTGCTGCTATTGTAAACCGTATTCCAGATGTTGTAGAAGCGCCAGCAGGATATGTTCCTACTAGTGAAATGCCAAGAGCAAAATTTAAATTAAAATCACTTTAATAAATAAAAACGCAAAGTATAAAACCTTTGCGTTTTTTGTTTACTTTATAAAAATAAAAATATATAAATAATGTTTTTAAACTAATATTATAGTTTATTAAAAATTTAAGTTGATAGATTAGGTTAGGCCAAGCACTTTTTATCAGTTTAGTTTAATACTGTTGGGCAAATTTGGTAAATAAAAAAGGCCGCCTTTTATTTTGGCAACCTTTAACTTAATAATATAATTATATCACATATTAAAACAAAAGTCAACAAAATATGATAAAAAAGTTTTCAAAATTTTTTAAAATTTATGTAAAATGGTTTGTATTTGACATTTAAAATTGTGTTTGTTAAAATTGGTTTAATTGTTGCAATATTTTTATAGGGGTGTAAAAATGGCAAAGGCAAATATAAAAGAAAGCGTTACCGGAACTAAAAATTTAAGAAAAATATTCCCGTATTTTAAAGGCTTAAAAAAGCAAATGTTAGGAATGTTTTTGTTAGATTTATGTATTTGGGCAATAAATGTACTTACACCTTTAGTGTTGGCGCAAATATTAGTTTATTTTACCGATTTTAATTTAGAAAGAATTATTTACTATTCTATTATTTGGCTTTTATTATTCACTTTGCAAAGTATATTAAACGGTTTTTCGGCAATGTGTAGCGTTAGATGGACAAGGCTATCTGCCTATAAACTACAAACAGATTTTATTAACAAATATTTAAATATTTCTAGTGCAACACTAGACCAACAAAACAGCGGGCAAGTAACTACAAGATTTACAAACGATTGCCCCAAAATTAGTTATTCTATAGACCGTATTATAACAAACGTAGCAGGTGTGGTGGCAGGTATTGCTTATTTGGTTGTAGGTTTTTGGGTAAATTGGATTGTTGCAATGTATTTGGTTGTTCAAGCAATATTAACATTTGTGTTAAATAATGTTGTTGCAAATAAGGAAGCAAAACTTGAATTACAAAAAAATAATATGTTTGATGAAATTGCTGGCGTAAACAACGAAACTGTGCGTGGCTGGAAAGATGTTAAAAGTTTGGGGCTAAAAAATACTTTATTAGAAAAAATTAAAAAATTAAGTTTTAACTATGCAAAATTTAATATTAAGCGTTATCAAAAATTAAGTTGGTTTTGGAATTTTTTAGGTGTTTTAAAAAATATCTTAAACGCAGGTTTTTATGTTTTGTGTGGTGTTTTAATTTATTATGGATATCTAGAACTTGCAAGTTTTTTGGTGTTATATATGTATTCTAATAAAATAATTTGTTCGCTAGATACATATACTGCAATAAAAAAAGACCTTGCCGCAGGTGAAGTGGCCGCAAAACGAGTGTTTGATTTATTTGATGAACAAAAATATCCAACCGAAAAATTTGGAAATCAAAAAGCAGAAGTAAAGGGTAAAATAAAGTTTTCAAAAGTGAGTTTTGAATATGAAAAAAATAAACCCGTTTTAAAAAATATTAGTTTTGAAATTCAGCCAAACACTATGGTTGCAATAGTTGGACAAAGTGGAATAGGTAAAAGCACAATTTTAAATTTAATTTCTAAAAGTTATTCGCCCAGCAAAGGGGAAATTTATTTAGATAATTATAATCTTGAAACTTTGGAAGAAGAAAGCATAAAAAAAGCCATTGGTTTGGTTTTGCAAACCCCGTATGTTTTTAATATGAGTTTAAAAGAAAACTTAAAACTTGCAAAGCCTACTGCAACCGATGAAGAAATTATTAAAGTTTGTAAGCAGGCACAACTTGATGAGTTTATTAACACTTTGCCAGAAAAATACGATAGTTTAATTGGCGAAAATGGAGTTATTTTAAGTGGTGGGCAACGCCAGCGTTTGGCTATTGCAAGGGCTTTACTTAAAGATAGTAAAATTTTACTTTTTGATGAAGCAACAAGTGCATTAGATAATAAAAGTCAGGCGGAAATTAAAAATGTTTTATTTAATCTAAAAAAAGACCATACAATTGTTGTGGTGGCACACCGTTTGTCAACCATTGTTGATGCCGATAATATTATGCTTGTAGATGAAGGAAAAG
The DNA here is from genome assembly GCA_017466005.1 of Clostridia bacterium. The sequence goes on from JAFTUZ010000147.1 coordinate 9,794, forward strand.
TTGTGTCACAAGGCAACCATAAAGAACTTTTAAAATCTTGTAAAGAATACAAAGAACTTTATAACGTAGATAGTTAAAAATAAAAAAAGCAGAAATAATTATCTGCTTTTTTAATTACATTTCTTCAACTGGGTCTATACAAATTAAGTTAAATAATTTGTTTAATGTTTTTTGTAAGTTGCTTATAAGCCATAGTTTGCTTTGTGTTTCTTCTTCGTTATCTGTTACAACTTTTTCGGCGTTATAGAATTTGTTTATAAGTTTACATAAATCTATTGTGTATTTACAAATTACACTAGGCTCGTTTTGTTGCATTGCTTTTATTATTGTTTCTTGGTAGTTGTTAAGTGTCAAAACAATATCAAAAACTGTGTTGTTGTTTAAATATTCAAAGTTAGGTTTTGCATTTTTAAATTCTGCTTTTCTTAAAATACTGCAAAGGCG
>JAFTUZ010000148.1 GCA_017466005.1 Clostridia bacterium
CACACTAGCATCATTTTTACCCGGCATTACCACCGCAAAATCCACTCTTTCCGTTGATGACTTATCTATCATAACTTGTGATTGATATTGTTCTGGTGCCAAAATTTGTTCAAGCAAATTTCCAAGTTGAATCTCTCCCCAAGTCCCCCTTGTTTTTATATTAGAAAGAACCTTTTTAAGGTCACCAACATCACCAGCAAGCCCCTTCATTTCTCCTAAACTTTTATATACTTCTTGCAATCTTTCACTAACTTGTGTAAAACTTGTATTTAAACGTTTTTCTAAAGTGTCTTGTAATTTTTCATCTACTGTAACACGCATTTGCTCAAGTTTTTTCTCGTTACTTTCTTGCAAAGCACGCATATTTTCAGTTAATGTTTTATCTATTTTTTCTAATCTATCATCATTGTTTTTCAACAAATCGTTAATTCTGTTTTCAATTTTTTGTAATTGTTCACGTTGAAGTTTATAGGTGTCGTCTAGCCTTAATGTAACTACTTCATTATATTGTTTTATATAATCAAAAACATTATTGTTTGTTTCTCTAAAAATTCTAATCAAATTTTCATTATCTGCACGCAATATTTTAATCATATTTTCATTTTCACGTTTTACATTATCCAGCAAATCACGAGCCCCCATATCGTTGCCCTTTTTTCTATTAACAAGCAACACCGCACTTACAATTAAGTTTAAAGAAACTATAATTGCTAGTATTATAGTAACTATATCAGCCATTTTTACACTCTCCATCTACCATATTAAGCAACTTTTCTTTGGTGTTAAGTTCTGGATATAGGCAACATTTTTTTAGCAGACTATTCAAAACTGCCCCGTATTGCTGTTTTTTTATACTAGGAAAATATTCCTGTAAATCGTTACCATTTAATTTTAATTGCTTTAAATTCATCGGAACTTTATCTATAACCATTAAATTAAATGTTAATTCTAAATCTGAAAATAAATTAAAAACTTTACCAAAATCAATTAATCTTATTAAAATATCGCTATTTTGTTGTATAAACAAACGCTTTTCTTCTTCTGTTTTAAAACCACTTTTGGCAGTAGCAAAACAGCCTAAAAGCCTTGCTTGTCGTTCTATTTCAGTTTGTGAAAGCATTAGTCCATTAGCACCCAACACTAATTTTACGCTAGATTTATTTAAAGGTAAATCCAAAGCCGTTAAAACATCTAGCAAAAATGCACTTATTCTATGCACTGGCGACACTTTTGAACAGTGTTTATCCAATCTCCACTTAACTTTTCATTAACAAAATTTATACCTAAAACAGAACTAATTTCTGGAAAAACATAGCCCCAAGCACCTAAATTAGATAAAAGTTTTAACCCCATAACCGGTGCATGCGGATTAACTATGCTATCATATTTATAATCGGCAAATAAAATAGCAATAATTTCCTTATTAAATCTTTCTTGTGAAATATCGCCTAATTGTGCAACCAAATTTTTAGCAACATCAAAACACTCTTCATCTATGGTAAAATCTAACTCACAACTCATTCTTACCAAACGTAAAATTCTTAAACCATCGCGTGAAAACACATATTCTGGTGTTTCTACTGTTCGTAACACTTTTGCGGTTACATCTTCTATACCATTATAAAAATCTATAAGATTACCAGTGGAAATATCATAGTATATACTATTTGCCGTAAAATCTCGCCTAGAAGCATCTTGTTTTATATCTGTAACAAACTCTACCTGCTCTGGGCTATGCGCACCACCTATTTTATAGCTTTCTTTTCTAAATGTTGTATGCTCAAACTCATCATCATTCATTTTATTTTTAATAAGTAACGTTCCAAGTTTTGGGTTAACAACTTGAGCAAAAAAAGGCGTTCCTTCCAAAATTTTTACAACTTCTTCTGATTTTAATGAACTACAAATATCATAATCTGTTTCGCAAAAACCTAAAATTGCGTTACGAACAAAACCGCCAACTATATATAGTGGCGTGCCATTAAGTAAAAATATTGAACTTAAATCTTTTAAACTATTAGGAATTGTTATTTTCATACACCAATAATAGCATATAACAACAAAATTTGTCCTATATTTTTTAGCAATTTTTAAAAATATTGCCAAATATTTCGTAAACAATTACGGTTTTGTGTTAAAAGCATTTGTAATGCCTCTATTCTTCTTTTTATAATTCTAGAAAGTATTGCCCTTGCCTCTACTCTGCTTTCGGTTTCATACGCTTCAAAAAGTTGATTAATAACATTTAATTCACTTTGCAAAAATCTACGGTTAATTTGTTGAAAATTTCTGGGCGGGCATTCTGGAAAATTTGGGTTTTGCCTGTTAAAATCAGATAAAGATGGATAATTTTGAATCAACTCTTCCAATTCGGCATCATTTAACTGTTGTAATTGAGATATAAAATTACTAACATCTTGGTTTAAATTATTTCTTTGTAAATAATCCAAATATTGCCCACTTTGCCTAATATTGGTTGCAAGATTATTCATATCCACAGTTTCTGTTTGTAAAGTTTTCACTTTGCCAACAGTTTGTGCTTTTACTCTATTAAAACTTCTATTCATAGTTTCCATAGTTTGCTCATCTGCAAGTTTTTCATCATTATAATTAGTTTCCATACTTGCCCCCTGTTTTTTAATTTATATGCTAAAAAATATTTTAATGTGCAAAAAAATAAAGCCCAAACAGGCTTTATTAGAAAAATTATTAAATTAAACTTTATTATCTTAATTCTTTATCTCTAAGAAAAATAGAATGTTGCATAACTGCAGCAATGATAAGCCAAATTGCAGAAATTAAAACTAAAACATAGATAATAATTGAACCAGCATTAAGGCCACCAAATATTGCTTCTACAAGATTAAAGTTAAAAATACCAACTAATCCCCAGTTTAGCCCACCTATTACAAGAATAATAAATGCAATCCAGTTTGGAATAGTTAAATTCATTTTTTCACCTCCAAACTTATATTTTGCAATAATTAAAAAAATATTTATACTTATTTTTTACAAAAATTGTAAATTTAGTTTAGTAAATTAAGTTTATCAATAAATTTTTCACTTTCTAAATATTCTTTACTAGATTCCGCCCATTTAGGAAAAGTTTCTTTAAAACTAGCAGAAATTAGTGCAAACAAGCATCCAACAATACTATCTATCAATTTTTCTTTAGATAAATCTTGCTCTATATTATAAGCATCTTTAAAAACTTTTTTCATATCTTCATTTAAAGCACTACAAACATTTCTTATATCAGCATAAACATAACCGTTACCAAGCAAATTATAATCATACATAAATACACAATTATCACCAATAATTAAATTATCAAAAGAAAAATCATTATAATTTAAAGTGTATTTTAATTCATTCTTATATTTATCTATAATAGCTAACTTATTTAATATTATATCAACAATAAATTTTTTATCTTCCGATAAAATATCTGATAGGCGGATAATATTTTCTTTATTTATCATATCTGATTCACAATATGCATTTTTAAGTTTTACATTACTGCCTTTTGTATGTAAACTTTTATACCACACCGCTATATTTTTTATAATCTCTGGATTTTTTAAATCATCTGCCGTTGCCAATCTTAACTTATCAGAATTTAAAACATCTTCCATAACTATTGCACATTCTGAAAAACCAAAAGTTTTTAAAGTTTTTATACCTAAACCTTGTAAAACTTTATAATTTTCTATTTCCCTTCTGTATTCAGCCTTTTGAAAGTATTTAATTATATAAGTAGTTTTATCTACAAAAACTCTGCCAACATACACGCCATCTTTAAATCTTATTTCTTCAATTTTTGAAGGATTTATATTCATAATATTTACAAATTCATTTAAAATTAAATTTTCCATCACATTTCCTTTTGTGTTATTATTTGTTCCAAATGTGCACAAGTAACAGCACTTATTAAATCATCAAAATAAGTTACATTATCTGTGCTAACTTTATTTTTTTCTTGTTGCTTTTTATAATTACTATTATTGATTATAAAAGACCTGCCAACATTTTTATCTATAATATCATTAATATCATCACCAAAATGTATAACCTGGTTTTTATCATACC
>JAFTUZ010000149.1 GCA_017466005.1 Clostridia bacterium
AATATTGAAAATTAATTTTTTTGAAATGTTTAAGTTTTTAATTAGATTTTTGAAAACTTGTTTTATTAAATCTACAATTTATATTTTTAATTTGTTTTAAGAAAATAGTAAAAAATTTAGTATAAAATGGAAAATATAGATTACACAAAAAGAAGCACATATTTTTATGATTTGCCTGAAAGCCTTATTGCGCAAACTCCACTTTATCCTAGAGATAGTTCAAGGCTGCTTGCTTACAATAAAAAAACAAAGCAAATAGAACACAAGCATTTTTATGATATTTTAGATTATCTTAAAGCGGGCGACGTGCTAGTTTTAAATAACACGCGTGTTATACCTTGTAGGTTGTTAGGCACAAAACAAGACACAGGTGCAAAAGTAGAAATTTTTATTATAAAACGCATAAATTTAACTGACTGGGAAGCACGTGCAAAACCTGCAAAGAGATTAACACAAGGCACAATTGTTAAGTTTAATGACGAACTCAGTTGTGAAATTTTAGGCGATAACGACATGATGGGCAAGAATGTTAGGTTCATTTTTTCTGGCACATTTGAAGATGTTTTATCGCGTGCTGGGGTTATGCCTTTGCCTCCATACATTAAAGAAAAGTTATCTGACCAAGAAAGATATCAAACAGTTTACAGCAAAACTAATGGCTCAACAGCCGCTCCAACTGCAGGTCTTCATTTTACGCCAGAACTCTTAGAGAAAATTAGAAAAAAAGGCGTAGAAATTTGCTATGTTTTATTGCACGTAGGTCTTGGCACTTTTAGGCCTGTAAAAGAAGACAATATTCTAAACCATGATATGCATACAGAATATTATGAAATATCACAAGATGTGGCTGACACAATAAATCGCGCAAAAAGTGAAGGCAGGCGTGTAATTGCTGTTGGCACAACTTCACTTAGAACACTAGAAAGTGGAAACGACAATGGCGTTTTGGTAGCACAAAAAAACACAACAAACTTATTTTGTTATCCGCCTTATAAATTTAAAGTGGTGGATTGTCTTATTACAAACTTTCACTTGCCAGAAAGCACACTTATTATGCTTGTTAGTGCCTTTGCAGGTTACACTGACACAATGAATGTTTATGCTGAGGCTATAAAAGAAAAGTATAGATTTTTTAGTTTTGGTGATGCTTGTTTCTTTTATGAATAATTTTAAATAAAAAATAAAAAACACTCTATATTTTGTAGAGTGTTTTTTTTGTGAATATTAATTATTGTTCTGGAGTAGGATCTGGAATTTCTCTATTAATATTTGGATCAAATAATATTAAAGGAGAAGCGATTGCCCCTGCTATTGCAACTGCTGCAACTGGTGTATTAATTTCGCTAATGTTGTTGTTAAGTTCTTCAAGTTTTTCAAGGCTTTCTTCCTCTTTAATAAAACCAGTATATGTATTGTCTTCTGCAAATTTTTTTATGTCTGTATCGCTAAGAGTGTCGTTTTCCATTTGTTTGTTGAATTCGTTCATAACATAAATTTGTCTTTCTTCATAATTAGATGCTTGATTTAAAATTAAATATCCTGTAGATAAAGAGGCTGTTGCTAAACCTGCAGCTCCTATTCCTGCTAAAATACTTTTAACTTTATTATTCATTTTTTGTTACCTTTTTATTAATTATTTCTGCAAAAATTTTATCATGTGACTAAAGAGTTTTCAATG
>JAFTUZ010000150.1 GCA_017466005.1 Clostridia bacterium
ACTTTAAATTTTTGCTTTTCATTTCATCTAACGATAACACTTTGCCCGAAAGATTATTATCTATTAAAATTTGTTTATCAAACACATCTTGAATAAAATTGTTTGGGTATTTAATACTGGAAGCATTTTTTATGATATCGTTTATTTTAACTTTACCATTAACCAGTTGTTTTTCGGTTATATTATTTAATTCTAAAAGTTCGTTAAAATCTATTTGATTTTTTAATCTTTCTTCCATTTTTTGTTGCCAAATTTCACGCTGTTTTAACTCAAAAAAACTTTTATTTTCACGGTCTAAAACTGGCTGAATTAAATCTTTTATATCTTCCGCATTAGGTAGCGGAACAAACTGTTTGCGCTTTTTATTTTCTTTAGAATTTAACACCCCCATTGCAAGTGTTAAAGCCAAACATTTTGAAATAGTATCTGCCCTATGATTTTCAACAGTCCAGTTATCATCTCGCCTTACTGTTTGAATTAAATGGTCTGTATAATCTTCTTTTTTGCCAACAAAACTTTCGGCATACAAGGTTAATGTATTGTTTTTTAAACTTAACTCACCACAACCCAAATATGGTATTTGGGCATTAATATCTTTTATATCTTCTGCTTTATATGCTTTTCCAAACTCTTCATCACTAAACGACTTAAATTCAAAATTTGTTGTATAATTATTTTCGTTTTTCTTTGGACCATATGAAATATGCAAAACCTGCCCTAAAATGTCTTTAATATCTTCCATAGTATAGCCATATTTTTCTTGCATTTGCGTTGCTGTATGTTCTATTATTCTTTTAACAACATCTTCACCAAAACTATGTGACAAAATATTTACGTTACGCATATTTTTACTTGCTTGCTCTACTGATAGTTTTTTATCATTTTTGTTTACAACACGACTTAAAAATAATTGTTCAGCAATCTCTTCTATTTCTTCGTTACTAACAACACCAATTTTTTCTTTTACTTTGTTGCCATTATTATCTACCAATTCTATATTTTCATAAGCATAACGCAAAGAATAAATATCTACAAACTTACTTTTGGTAGATACCCCTAAAAACTGCTCGGTTGTTTTTGCCATACCATTTGCAAATTTATCTGAAATAACAGCATTACCACCAAAACACAATATTATGGGTTTTGTTAGTGGAATATCTTGCACTTCAACATTTTCCCAACCAAAATCCTGTTCATTTTCTTTTTCTATTCTATGACCGAATTTATAAGTATTATTAACCATATTTATCCCCCCCCAATTTTAAACTACATTTGCGGTTCTTTTTTGTTTTGATTACGTTCTTTTTCCCACTCTTGTTTTTGAATTTGCTCGCTGTATTCATTATTACCTTTTTCTAAAAGCGGTTCTATTAAATCTGCAATTTCTTGCGTTGTTAACAAAGGTGTAAACTGCTGGGAAACTTCGTTTTGTTTTGAGTTTGTAACCCCTAATGCCAAAGTATATGAAAGTGCCATAGATGGATAATCGGCACGCTTATCTGCGGTTTTCCAATTTTTATCGCGTTTTATATACATATCGTGTTCGTTAAATATTGTTTTATTTTCGCTAGCAAAACTGCGCGCATAAATTGTTGCTGTATTATCTTTTACTTTTAACTCGCCACAGCCTAAATATTGAATTTCTTTTTCTTGCCCATCTAAATAATCTTTTTCAAACTTTTTAAATAATAATTCATCTAAAAACGACTTAAATTCTAAATTAGTTGTATATTTATTTGACTCAACTATTGGCGCATAACAAATATGCAAAATTTGGCTTAATACTTTTTGAGTATCTTGCAAAGAATATTCAAAAAACTGCTTCATAACCTGACTTGCGTATGCTACCATTCGGTTAACCACAACTTCGCCATAACAAAAGGACAAAATGTTAATATTTCGCATACTTTTGCACGCTTGCTGCACCGTTAGTTTTTGCCCTTTATCATCTAAAATTCGTGGTAAAATAATCTTTTTTGTTATATTAATAATATCTTGCTGGGTTAAATTTCCAACATCTAAACCTGGGTTTGTTCCATACTGAATTGAATACACATCTATATACTTATCTTTTGGAGTTATACCCAAAAATCTTTCAGCATTTTTTGCCATACCATTTGCATAAGTAGTGTTTATTGTTGCATTACCACCAAAACATAAAACAACTGGCTTTGATGTATCTATATTTTTAACATCTACAACTTCCCAGCCTAATAAATTATCTTTTGTTTTTTCCACCCTATGCCCAAAGCAAAATGGAATACGATTTTCTTGTTCCATATTCCCCCCATTAGTTAATAAAATAATAGCACTAACTTAAAATCAAGTCAAGTTATATTAAATTTTGAAAAAAAATAAACAAGAGATTGCTCTCTTGTTTAAATTTATATTACACACCTTCTGCCAAAAACATAGCATTAAAACTTTCATTTGTTTCAAAAAGTTCATCAAAAGTACCTTCGTCAACAATTTTACCTTTATCAAGGAAGAAAATTTTATCTACATTTCTAATTGTTGAAAGTCTGTGAGCAACAATAATAATTGTGCTTTTACCTTTCATATCATCAATACTCTTTTTAATATCGCCTTGAGCATAGTTATCTAACGAACTTGTGCTTTCATCAAAAATAGTAATAGGCGAATTTCTTAACATAGCTCTTGCAATTGCAAGACGCTGACGTTGTCCACCAGATAATTTAATACCACTTTCACCAACTTTTGTATTAATACCTTCTGGCAAACCATCTACAAATTGTTTCAAAGATGCTCGAGTAATTGCATCTTCAATTTCTATATCTGTTGCATTCCCTTTTGCTAATAACATATTTTCTTTAATGGTCATATCAAAAATGTATGGAAATTGATTAACCAAAGAAATTGCGTTTCTTAAGCTTTCTTTTGAAAACTCTTTAATATCTACACCGTCAATTAAAATCTTCCCATTTTCGGCTTCATACATTTTACTAATTAAATTTAAAATTGTAGATTTACCACTACCAGATTTACCAACAAAGGCAACTGTTGTGTTTGGTTGGATTGTGAATGATAAATCTTTAAAAATCTTGTTTTCTGATTTAAGTTTTTTAATCGGCTTTTGTTTAGATTTATTGTTTTCATTCTTTTCGTATTCGTATTCACGGAACACATATCCTACTTTTTTAAATTCAATTTTACCTTTTACATTTTCAACAGTTTTGTTACCAAATTTTTCTACTACAAATTCATCTTCATCAAATAGTGCAAACATTCTTTCGCACCCAACTTTAACTTCTACCAAACTGTTTCCAATATACCCAAATCCCCAAACAACATCATATAAAGAATATCTTGAAGAATAAATAATCATAAATGCAGCCAAAGTAAGCATTGCTTTATCCATTAAAATCACACCAAGCAATAAAACCAACACCATACCTACATCTATAATAATATTTCGTGCTGTGTAAAAATTAGTATCTACTTGTGAAAATTTATAACTTTTTTTACGATAGTTATTATAGTTTTCTTTAGATACATCACTTAATTTTTCATCAAGCGCTAAAGATTTAACATCTTTTTCACTTTTTACAATTTCGGTTGTAAGTGAATTAATTTTATCGTTATATTTTTTAACTTCTTTTCTATTCTTTCTTCTTACTTTAATACGACAAATTTCCAAAATTAATCCAGCAACAATAATAACTAATAAGCCAAGTGTTACATAAATATTAAGAACACCAATGTAAATAACCATTACACAAGCAATAAGCGCATCTGTTAGCACTTCAATAATACCTTGCAAATTAGAAATGACCATTTCTGGGTCGGAAACAATACGTTGAACAAAAGTTCCTGTACCATGGCTATTAAAAGTGTTTGAATTTAATTTAAATGCTTGTTTTGCAAGGTCCTGATTTAACTCTGCCGTAATTTTAGTTGAAAATTTGTTATAAATAAAATTAGACAACCAAAAACACATTCTCATTAATAATGTTAAGCCAACAATTACCGCCATAATAATCATTGCTTTACTAAAATCGTCAATTGTAATCTCTGTTATCGCATTTGCAAAACAAATAGTTGTTAAAATACTACAAACACCACCCAATGTATAACACAAAATAAAAAGTGTAATACCTAGTTTATGTTTTGCAAGATAAGTTAACAAAGATTTTTTATCTTTCTTTTGTACTTTATTAGACATAAAAAACCTCCGTATGTTCTATACGAAGGTTACAAAAAAACTACTAATTTTTATAATTACTAGCAAAAAGAAACGTTCGCACGAACATATATATTATTTATTAAATTTTTGTTTATTAAGTTTTTACTAATCATAACTATTCCGTTCAAACGAACGCCTCCTTTTAATAAATTTCTATTTTTAGTTTAACATATAAAAATTTGAATGTCAACACTAAATTTAAAAAATTTTTAACCATAACTAATTATAAAAAACTTTATTATTTATAATAAATAAATAATAAAAAATTTGAAATTTTTTTGTTAAAATTATAAAATTTTGGCAAAATACACTTATTTAACAAATATTCTGACACAGTTTTTGACACAGTTTTGGTTAAAAAATGGCAAAAAAGAAGGATTTAGGAAAATTCCTAAATCCTTTATAACACGCATTGTTATGCGGTTTTATTGGTGACCCATCCGCGGCTCGAACGCGGGACAACTTGATTAAAAGTCAAGTGCTCTACCTACTGAGCTAATGGGTCATATAAAATTCAAGCCCTACAAAGTTAATTGGCAGGGGTGGCTGGATTTGAACCAACGCATGCATGAGTCAAAGTCATGTGCCTTACCGCTTGGCTACACCCCTATAAAAGGCTTTAACATTATATGCTATTGGCAGGGGCGGAAGGATTTGAACCC
>JAFTUZ010000014.1 GCA_017466005.1 Clostridia bacterium
GCCACAAATGGACGGATTTGTGCTTGTTGAAAAAATAAGAAAAAATAATACTAAAATACCAATAATTTTTATGACAGCACGTGATGATAAATTTTCAAAACAAATTGGCTATAAAATAGGTATAGATGATTATATTGTTAAACCTTTTGATATAGATGAACTTGTGTTAAAGGTTGGAGCAATTTTAAGAAGGTTAAATATTAGTGTAAATCAAAAATTAACAATTGGCAATTTAAGTTTAGATAATGTAGAGCATACAGCATATTTAAACGGACAAGAACTTGCTTTAACTGTAAGAGAGTTTGATTTGCTTTATAAATTGCTATCTTATCCTAAAAAAACGTTTACAAGGTCGCAACTTATGGAAGAGTTTTGGGATTACGATTCTTCGGCAACATCTAGAACAGTAGATGTTTATATGGCTAAATTAAGAGATAAAACAAGCGAGTGTGATGGTTTTGAAATTGTAACCGTGCATGGTCTTGGGTATAAAGTGGTGCTTAATGAAAAGTAATAAAAATAGAATAAGAATAAGAAATTTTGGTGTATCAACCTTTGGTTTTTTATTATTTTTGGTAACTATTGGTTTAACTTCGGCAAGTTCTATTTTGGTTTATCATTTAACATTTACTGTAACTAATGGTAATTCGATAATAGTGTTTTTTTCTGTTGCTGGTATTATTTTTGTGGGTGCATTACTTTGTACTTTACTTGATATGTTAAGAAGGAAAGAAATGGTTGAAAAACCAGTTAGCAAAATTTTAGAAGCAACAGAAAAAATTGCTGCGGGCGATTTTGGAGTAAAATTAAAAGTAAGGCACGATTATTCAAATTATGACGAGTATGATTTAATATTTGAAAACATAAACACTATGACAGCAGAACTTTCTAAAAATGAAGTATTAAAAACAGATTTTATTTCAAACGTTTCACACGAAATAAAAACACCGCTTGCTGTTATTCAAAATTATGCAAAATCTTTACAAAATAATAATTTAGATACAGATAAACAACAAGAATATTTAGATGGTTTAATTATTCAAACACAAAAACTTTCTAATTTAATTTCTAATATTTTAAAATTAAATAAGTTAGAAAATCAGCAAATTATTCCAGAATTAGAAGAGTTGGATTTAGCTGAACTATTGCGTGTTAACACACTTCAATTTGAGTCACTTTTTGAGAAAAAAGAATTAGAACTTGAATGTGATATAGAAGAAATGAAAATAGTAAGTTCGGCAAGTTTGCTAGAAATTGTGTTTAATAATTTAATATCTAATGCAATAAAGTTTACCGAAAAAGGCGGAAAAATTTCTATAAGCCTTAAAAATAATAAAACATATGCAATTATAAAAGTTAAAGATACTGGCTGTGGAATTTTTGGTGATGTAGGTAACCATATATTTGAAAAGTTTTATCAGGGAGATACATCGCACTCGGCAGAAGGAAATGGGCTAGGTCTTGCGCTTGTAAAAAAAGTTATAGATTTAATAGGTGGAGAAATTTCGGTAGAAAGTAAAGTGGGCGTAGGAAGTACATTTATTATAAAATTAAAAAAAGGTAGTATATGAACTTTATAAATAAAGTATGGGACAAAATAAAAGAGCCAAAAGGCGTGTGGCTAGTTTTGTTTTATATATTTTTTGTTGTTTTGGTTGCTGGTACAATAGTGTTAGTTATTTTAGAAAAACAGCAAACAATTTTGCATTTTGTTTTATATTTTTTATCAGCAGTTAGTTTAACTTATTTTGTATATACTATTGTAATATTTACCCCAAAAATAAGGGCAAAAATATTAAATTTTATGCGAAAACATAAATTTACAAGCGAACTATTGGATAATTATGGTTACAGAACTATTGTGTTTTCGGTGATTTCTTTTGTATTAAATATTTCTTTTGTTGCTTTTATGGGGTATTTGGCTATAAAAACAGCATCTGTTTGGTATATTTCTATTACCGCATATTATTTGTTTTTAATTTTATTAAAAGGCATTCTATTTTACTCAAAGAAAAAAAGTGATTCACTGCTTAAACAAGCAAAAACCTATAAAAAATGTGGTATTGTTTTTATGCTTTTGCCTGTGGTTTTTTCGGGAATAATTGTGCTTATATATACATCTAATATGCATTTTGAGTATGCTGGTATTATGATTTATGCTGTGGCGTTATTTACTTTTTACAAACTAACACTTTCAATTTATAATTTATTTAAGGCAAAACAACACGAAGATTTACATATAAAAGGCATAAGAAATGTAAATTTTGTTAGTGCTTTGGTTTCTATTGTGGTTTTGCAAGTGGCAATGTTCCAAGCGTTTGCGCCAGAGTATAATACAAGTTTTGCAAATGCGCTTACTGGTGGCGTAGTAAGTTTGGTTATATTAGTATTTGGAATTTTAATGATTATAAAAGCAAACAAAATAATTAAAGCAACAAATAATTTATTAATAAAAGAACAGCAAAAGGAGGTGGAAATAAATGACGGACAATAACGATTTTAAATTTAAGTATGAAGCACCAACAAC
>JAFTUZ010000151.1 GCA_017466005.1 Clostridia bacterium
ATCTATCAATTTTGAAAAAGATATTTTATGTGAGAATCCAAAAGCATTTTGCTTGATTGTTGAAGAAAACAAAGAACAAATTGCTTTCTGCCTATATTCTTATGTTTATTGGGCGAATAAAGGACAAGGCGTATATCTATCAAATGTATTTGTAAAGCCAGAGCATAGAAAGAAAGGTATTTTAAAAGAAATATTATCATATATAAAAAATTTGAACAATGTGAATTTTATAACAATGCTTGTTGGCAACGAAAATGAAAGTATGAAAAAAACTATTGCCACTTACGGAGCAGAAGATATTGATATGAAAACGTTTTATTTAAAATAAAGGAGCAAATTAAAAGTGGAAAGTGATTTTATAGTTAAAAATTTCTCAGAAAAAGAGGCAAATAATCTTAAAACGATTTTAATCGCTGTGCATGGGTTTTCTAGTTCAAGAAATTCATTTGTTTTTTCAAAAATTGCACCAACATTAAAAGAAAATAACATTGGTATAGTTTGCTTTGATTTGCCGGGACATGGAGTAAGAAAAAATGAAAAACTAAATGTAAAAGCTTGCCTTGACAGTATAAAGGAAATTGAAGAGTGGATAAAATCGTTTTATTCCGGACCTATAAGTCTTACTGGTGCAAGTTTTGGTGGATTTTTATTGCTTAGATATTTGGAAAATAACACCAATCAATATGGTGAAGTTATATTGAGAGCTCCCGCTTTGGAAGAATATTATGTTTGCAAGGAAGATACGCTAGAAAATTGGAAAGAAATGATTGAATGCTTAGATAAAGGTGAAAACTATTTTAGAAATGGTATGGAAGTTGAAGTCTCTATGATTGATGACTATTTTAAGTTTGATATTTGGGGGTCTTTAGATATAAAAGAAGATGTGAAACTTATCTATGGAAGTAAAGATATATCGGTAAATAATGAAAATATTTTTAAATTGGCAAAGATAAAAAATTGGGATTTATATAGATTGAATGACGCTGACCATTTTTGCAGACGCCCACAAGATGTTCAAAACATAGCAAAGTTATTTATTGATATTTTAAATTAAAACACATTAAAAATTATTAACTAATACAAACAAAAAAAGATAGATTATCAAATTAAAAAATCTATCTTTTTCACTAGTTTCAAATTACCTAGACCTTAACTGCTCTTTTTTTGTTGTAAAATATAATAATCTATACGTGTTACATAGTCAAATTAATTAACTATCAAACTACAAATCTTAAAAGGTTTAAGCATTTGAAAAGCAATAACATAAATATTTACTTGACATAAAATTACTAATAGTGATATACTTTTATATATGAACTGGTTAATTGCAAACGGATTTACAATATTTGGATTTGAAATCAAGTTTTATGGTGTTATTATTGCAACTGCAATGCTTATTGCGGTGTTTTTGGTGCAACACTTGTCTAAAAAACGTGGTATTAATCCGGACGATATTATAATACTTGCAATAATTGTTATTCCTTTTGCTATATTGGGTGCAAGACTATATTATTGTATTTTTAGCGACACACATTATACCTTTGCAACCTTTTGGCAAATTCGAAATGGTGGGCTTGCAATTTACGGTGGCATTATTGGCGGGGTTATTGCAATCATTTTGTTTTGCGCATTTAAAAAGGACTTTAAATTAATAATAAAACTATTTGATATCATTGCGCCAGCACTTATTTTGGCTCAATCAATGGGACGCTGGGGCAACTTTTTTAACCAAGAAGCATATGGCTATTTAGTAACTAACCCTAAGTGGCAATGGTTTCCATTTGCAGTTAAGATTGACACTTTTTCGGGATACGAATGGCACTTGGCAACTTTCTTTTATGAGAGTTTGTGGAATTTGATAGGATTTGTGTTATTGATGGTGGTGTTTAGCAAAACTAAGCAACTTGGTACTATTACAGGATGTTATTTGGCATATTATGGCTTGGGACGTATGTGGATTGAAGGTTTGCGCACCGATTCGCTTTACTTAGGAGCATTGCGAGTATCCCAATGGCTAAGTGCAATACTTATTGTTATAGGTTTAAGCATTTTGGTCTATAATTATATCAACAGACGAAAGGGTAAGGCTTATGAACAAAAGAACTAGTATATTTTATATAACCACGGTTGCGGTTGCTATTATTTGCTTGATTTTGGACTTGATTTTTCCTAACAATACATTTTCATTTTTAGGTATATGTTTTGCCTTAACAATGCTTGTGTATGGGATTTGCTTAATAATAAGGGGATTTAAGTTTAAAATCGATTCTAGCTTGTTATTAGGTGTAATAATATTTGTGTTTGGGATTATTTCCACAATGACATATTTTACACCTTGGGGCTATTTTGATTTATGGCACTATTTATTGTTAGGTGCAAGTTTAGCAAGTTTAATTACAGGGCTTTATTTTAAAACAAATGCACAAAAAAAACTAGCGATATTATTTTTAGGATTGTTTTTACTTGCAATGTTATTTCAAGTGGGTTTGTATAAAATATGGATAATGTTTGTTGCATGG
>JAFTUZ010000152.1 GCA_017466005.1 Clostridia bacterium
AACAAATAGCAAAAAAAATGTAAAATTATTAAAAAATATAGCATTTTTGTTTGGTAAAAATAATTTTATTTGCTAAAATATAAGTATTACATCATAAAAACATACATCTAACAATCAGTTAGATGTATGTTTTTTACTTTTACATTTTTAATAAATACTATAACAAATTCAAAAAATTTTATAAATAAATTGAGGTTTAAAAAATAAAAAATCGCAATAATTTGCGATTTTTTACTATTCTTCTCTCATTTCAACATTGTGGAAAACATTTTGAACATCATCATTTTCTTCAAATCTGTCCAACATTTTTAAGAATGATTCATATTTAGTGTCATCTAATTCCATATTAGATTCTGGCACCATTTCTACTTCAGCACTAGCAATTTCCATACCAGCACCTTCAAATTGCTCACGAATTGCATTTAATTTAGAAGGTTCTGCATAAATAGTAAATACTTCACCTTCGTTAATAACATCGTCTGCTTCGGCTTCAAGTGCAATCATTGTTACATCATCTTCACTTACACCACTTTTTGCTTTTACCACAACAACGGCTTTACGAGTAAACAAGTAACTTACACTGTTAGGGCCACCCAAAGAACCACCTGCTCTTTCAAATATATATCTTATATCTGCAGCAGCACGGTTTTTGTTGTCTGTTAATATATTTAACATAATAGCAGAACCACCAGGACCATATCCTTCGTAAACTAATTCTTCATAGTTAACACTATTAAGTTCACCTGTTGCCTTTTTAATTGACCTTTGAATATTGTCGTTAGGCATATTATTTGCTCTTGCTTTTGCAATAACAGTTGCCAATCTTGGGTTTGTGCTTGGGTCGCCACCACCAGCTTTAACTGCTATTACAATTTCTTTACCTATTTTAGTAAAAATTTTACCACGAGCTGCATCAGTTTTTTCTTTGTCTCTTTTAATTGTTGACCATTTACTATGTCCTGACATATAAATTCCCCTTTAAACATTAAAATTAATTTTGATTATTTTTTAAAACATACATTAAAACTGCACAAGCAACCGATACATTAAGTGATTCCACACCATTTTGCATTGGTAAACTAACAATCATCTTACACAAATTTTTAATTTGAGTAGTTAATCCATTACCTTCATTACCCATAACAATCCCAAAAATAGGGCTTTGTATTTTATGAGTAAACGCATCTTTTCCGTTCATATCTGCGGCAAAAACTTCAAAATTTTCCGCAAGCACAGAAATCTGGCTTAAATCTACATTTATAATTTTTGCATCAAATATTGTTCCCATAGTAGAACGCAAAACTTTTTCATTAAACACATCTACACAATTAAAAGTATATATGTAATTAAATCCACAAGCCACTGCTGTTCTTATTATGGTTCCCATATTACCAGGGTCTGAAATGTTATCTAAAACCAAAAAATTAGTTTTAGGCATATCAAAACTATTGCTTGGAATTTCTGCTATGGCAATAACACCTTGCGAATTTACCGTATCACTTAAATTTTCGTATGCAGGCTTTGAAGTTATAAACAAATTACATTCTACATCTTTAAATAAAGGCAAATATTTATCTTTTACATCATCTAAAATAAATAACGCTTGTAAATTTATACCCCTTGATATAGCATCAGAAATAATTCGTTTACCTTCTAAAATAACCAAGTTAGATTTTAGGCGATATTTTTTATTTTTTAATTTTGCATATTCTTTTATTAAAGAATTGCTTTTACTTGTTATAATTTGTTCTTTCATATTCACCAAAAACAGTTTTTCCTGTTAGAGAAAAACTGTTAAATCCTTATGCTGATTTTGCAACTGCTTCTTTTGCTGTTGAAACAAGGTTTGCAAAAGCTGCAGAGTCTGAAACAGCAATATCAGCCAAAACTTTACGGTTAAGGTCTATGTTTGCAAGTTTCAAACCGTGCATAAACACACTGTATGAAATTTCGTTTTGACGGCATGCTGCGTTAATACGAGCAATCCATAATGAACGCATATTACGTTTTTCAAGTTTTCTACCTACATAAGAGTAGTTTCCAGAACGCATAACTTGTTCTTTAGCTGCTTTAAATTGTTTACTTTTAGCACCAAAGTAACCTTTTGCTTTCTTTAAAATTGCGTTTCTTTTCTTTATTGCGTGAACACCATTTTTAATTCTCATAACTTAATTCCCCCTTATTTAATGGCATTCGCAATTTTTGGAGCATCTGCTTTAGAAACATAATCTCCATCGCGAAGGCGCATTCTCCTTTTACTTGATTTTTTAGTCATAATGTGACCCATGTTTTGACAGCTACGTTTAATTTTACCATTTTTTGTCATACGGAAACGTTTTTTAGCTGCACTGTTTGATTTCATTTTAGGCATAATCGTTCTCCTTACTTAAATTTATTTAGAGTTTTTTGGACTTATAATCATAGAGATTGTTGAACCTTGAAGCATTGGCTTTTGGTCTAGCACACCATCTTCTGAAACCATTTCGTAAAAACGGTTCATAATATCTATACCTTGATGTGAAAAACCCGCAAGCCTTCCGTACACATATTTAATAACCACTTTAACTTTATCACCATCTTGCAAAAATTTGCGAACACTTTTGGCTTTATATTCCATATCGTGGTCTTCTATACGCATACTTAAAGTCATTCCTTTAATTTCTGCGGCTTTTTGTTTTTTTCTAGCATCTTTTTCTTTTTTCTGTGCGTCAAATTTGTATTTACCATAATCCATAATTTTACACACAGGCGGTGTTGCATTAGGCGAAATATTTACTAAATCAAGTGAATATTCATCAGCCTTTTCCATTGCTTCTTTAATTGAAACAAGACCTAATTGTTCGCCCTCTGGGCTTAACAAACGAACTTGTTTAGCAGTAATCTGCTCATTAATCATTAATTCTTTAATTGCAGTATCCTCCAAACTAAATATTTAACAAAAAAGAAGTGGATAAAAATTACCCACTTCAATAATACAACTATAAACATATTGTAAAATTATTAACCAAATGCGAGCATGCCCGATTGGTGAGAAGTGAGTTCTTCTTCTTTGTTTATATGTAATATATCAGATTTTTATTTAAAAGTCAATAGATTTTTTAATCTTTTTATATATAATAAGAAAAGAAAAAGTTACATTAACAAAATATTACTAACAAAAGTATAAACCGCATTTAGCGAATCAATGCCACCTCTTCTAATTTCTAAATCCATATTTGCCCCAAGTTCCAATATCTTTTTTAACTTTACAGGCGTAAATTTCATACCTTGCGCTTTTGCAATTTTAATAGCATATTCTTTAACATCTAACATACTTGCAATATCTGCATTGGTGGCTTTTGTAATAACAGCATAAAACATTCGTCTAAACGAATTTAATATTAGCGCCAATAGCATTTGAGCAGATTGCCCACTTTCTACCAAAAAATTTAAAACATCAAAACATTTTTTATTATTCTTTTCACTTAAAGCATTGGTTAACTCAAAAATGCTATATTCCACATCTTTAGAAACAAGTTTATCAACGGTAGCAACATCTACCATATTGCCTTTCCCAACAAAATTTGCAAGTTTTGAAATTTCTAGGTTTAATCTTGTTAAATCATAGTTGCAATACTTAACCAAAGCATCTAACCCCTGCACATCTATTCTTGCCCCTAAATCACCTAAATTTTTAGCAACAATTTTTTTAAGCAAAGTTTCTTCTAAATAATTACAATCCACTTGCGTTGCATATTTAGATAATGCTTTTCCACCAAATTCTTTTCCGCCAATAGGCTCTACAATAACTAAACAAGTAGATTTATTAGGGTTTTTTAAATAATTAGTAAATTTTTCCAATACAGATTTATTAAAATCCCCACCTTTAACCACAACACAACGAAAATTATCGCCCAGCGGATAACTAGAACAAGCTTCTAAAATTTTACGCTCATCAAAATCTTCTTCATTAAACCTTGCTATATTAAAATCTGGCATTAAAGGTGAACAAGCATTTTCTATCAATTTTTGTGCAGACGACAACAAAAACGCATCTTTACCAAACAAGTAATATGCGTTATCTATTATATTAAGGCTTGATTTTAATTCTATAAACTTCATTTTTTTCTCCAAAATTATTTTAACACAGCAATTATAATTTGTAAAGTATATTAATTTAAATACCTATTTATTTTAAAAATTACATATTGACAATGTGGGCATAATTTGGTATAATAAATTAAGATTAAATTAAAACTTATGGAGAAAATTATGGCTGAAAGAAAAGTTAAAGATGAATATATGCAAGGAAATTTATATGCTTTAGCATGCACTTATTCAACATACGCTTTTATAAGATACGCAACTGCTGCCCTTTTTGATAGCAACAAAAGAAACGACATTTTAAGAAGATATAATATAGATAACGGTGCCGACATCAGACAATCTAAAAAAGATTTAAGAAAAGCATTAGAAGATAGATTGTTTAACTCTATAAGGGCTAAATTTGAAGAAGAAATTACAGCTTTAGTTAGTCACAATAGATATAATCCAAACGTTAAAACATATCAATTTTCGTTTGATAAATCTAAAAAGTCTGATATAGAATTAGAACAAAAACTTTTAAGTGCTGGCTTATCTCTTAATTTCTTAACCGACATAGCAGTTAATTTAGATTCACACAACACTGTTACTGTAGATGTAAACCGCAAAACACACGAAGGATTTAAACGTGAAGTTGCTAAATTTGAAGCACAAGATTATGAGGTAAAAGAACGTCAGAAAGTT
>JAFTUZ010000153.1 GCA_017466005.1 Clostridia bacterium
TAAGTATTCTACTTCTTCTTCACCGAAACGTAAATTTAAAACGTAATCGACTGCCTGCTCTAAACCACAAGCAAGCGAATAGGTTATCATACCGTTTTGGCGAAAAAACAAATCAAATACGGCTATCTCTTCTTTCCTACCTTGCTTTAAGTAGCCGTTCATCATAGTTAGCTGATATAAATCCGTAAGCAAAGTTAAATTTCTTTTTTCCATAATTACACCTTTCTTAGAATAATGCGCAAATAAAACAATATTAGGTAAAAAGGTAAACCCCATCCCACTTTCATTAAGTATAACACAGAAATTTTGTTTTGTAAAATATTTTGTCTTTTAATAATCATAAAAATTATTGCGTTTTAATTGCTCATAACTTGTCAGAAAAGTTTATTGACATAATTCGCATTGAATGATATAATATTTAAGATTTAATATGGTGGATTTATATGTTAGGTTTTGTAGTTGCACTAAAAAAAGAAGCGCAGAGTTTTATTGATTCTCTAAAAAACGTAAAGCACGAAATCATAGCTCAAAAAGAAATTTATTCAGGCAAAATATTCAATAAAGATTGTACACTTATCGTAAGCGGAATCGGTAAGGTTAACGCTTCGCTATCTACTCAGCTTTTAATTGACAAATTTAACCCTGAGTTAATTTTGAATTTTGGTACGGCAGGCGGTGTTGACGATAGTGTTAAAGCCCTACAATACTATATTGTTTCAGAATGCTGTCAATTTGACTTTGATTTAAGAGATTTAGATGGTGTTCCCCTTGGGTTTATTCAAGACTATAACTTATCCTTCTTTCCTGCAACCACTCTAAAATTAGATTTTAATTTAGAAAAAAGAAAACTTGCAAGTGCGGACCGTTTTACCGAGAGTCAAATAGATACAAAAGAAATAAAGAATTTAGGTTGCAGTTTACGTGATATGGAAGGTGGTGCAATTGCTCAAGTTTGCTATTCCAATTCCGTACCATTGATAGCCGTTAAAGGGGTAACTGACGTTGTAGGAAACGGGCTAACTGCAGAACAATTTACGAACAATCTTGTTACTGTAAGCACAGGCTTTAACAATGTAATACAAAGCATTATATCAAAATTATAATCGGGAGAAAATTTTATGGCAAAAAAAGACAGCAACGTTGACGTAAGGCAATGTTTTCAATCTTTGATGTTTTCGATAATAGCGGGCGCAACCGCCTTAATTGTTTATTTCACAGGAGTAAAGCTTGAAAATGCTCAAGCAACAATTGCAAATACCTTAGGAGTTTTCTTAACTCCTGAAATAACACAGATTTTACAAACCGTGTACAATTACACCCTGCTTGCATTTTACGGAATATTGGCTTTTAATATAGTTTTTTCAATTTTTCTTATTTTAACAAGAAGCCGTTTTATAAGAGGAATTGCGAGAATTATTTCATATTTTGCGGGAATTGCAATGTTTTTTATTTTTATTGTTTCGCTCGTTTATATATTAAGTTTTGTTTTGCATTGCGCTTTAGGTCAAAACCAAACTGCAATATTACAGACGGTTTACGACACGGGTGTATTCGTTTATCTTGCAGTAGCCTTCTTTTCAGTTATGCTTATTAATAGGCAGAAACGATGGTTTACAAAACTTTTCTAAAAAGTAAAAGCTCCGAAATTTTCGGAGCTTTTTTTGGAGCTGATAACCGGAATCGAACCGGTGACCTACACACTTAATATATTATATAATTTTTATAATACAAAAACTAAAAATAAAATAGTCCCAATTATTAATGAAATAAATGCCAACATAAAAATGTTAAATAATTTTGATTTGTCAGTTTGTTTCCAGACAACCTCTTTTATTCCTAGTTTTCTATAAATCAAATAAATCATTGAGAAAACCAACATTGAAGATAAAAGTATTAAAATAAATTTATAATTACCTCTAAGTATTGTATAACTAGAAAAACCATATTTTATATAAATTTCATA
>JAFTUZ010000154.1 GCA_017466005.1 Clostridia bacterium
CTGATGTTTTAGGGGAAGAAAATAATGGAACAACAATAACAGTTACACAATTAATAGGAGAACTTAAAAATAGGGGGCATACTGTACGAGTAGTTTCAACAAGAAAAGTAGAAAATGATGATAGTTATTACACTTTACCCAAAAGAAGTTTTGGAATATTTACAAAATATATAGAAAAAAATGGTGCAATTATGGCAAAGCCTGTGGAAAAGGTTATTTATGATGCTGTTGTAGATGCCGATGTTGTACATATAGTTTTACCTTTTAAAGTGGGTAAATTTACAATGAAGTTATTAGGAAAACTTAACAAACCTTACACAACGGCGTTTCATTGCCAGCCGGAAAATATTACCGCCCATGTTGGGTGCAGAAATGTTAAGTGGATAAATAAACTTTTATATAAACGTTTTCACCATCAATTTTATAAGCACGCAAAATTTATTCATTGCCCAAGTGTGTTTATAGCAAAAGAATTAGAAAAACTTGGATATAAAGCAAATTTAAGAGCAATTTCTAACGGTGTGTTGCCTATATTTAAAGAGCAACCAACCGAAAAACCAGATGAACTTAAAGATAAATATTGTATCTTGTATATGGGTAGATTTTCTAAAGAAAAACGCCACGAAGTGTTGATAGATGCTGTTGCAAAATCAAAATACAAAGATAAAATCCAACTTATTTTTACAGGTATTGGTCCACTTAAAGACAAACTTCAAAAAAAGGGAAATACTTTACCAAATCCATTAAAAATTTGGTTTTTATCACAAGAAGAACAAATTAAAACTTTAAATTATTGTGATTTATATGTTCATGCTTCAGATGTAGAATTAGAGTCTATTGCTTGCACCGAAGCAATATGTTGTGGGCTTGTTCCAATAATTTCAGATAGTAAAACAAGCGCAACGAACACATTTGCTTTAACAGAGCATAATTTATTTAAATCTGGAAATTCTGACGACTTGGCTATGAAAATAGATTTTATGATAGAAAATCCAGAAGTAAAAGAAGAATTGAAAGAACAGTATCGTGATTACTCTAAACAATTTCAATTAGGTTATTGCATTGATAAAATGGAGGAGATGTTCCAAGATGCAATTAAAGCAAACAACGAACAGGAAAAAGAAGATAAATAAAACATTTTATTATTTAGATGAACAAAATGATGATTTTTTTACTTTAAAAACCTCTTTAGTTGTGGAAATAGATGAAAATTACCAATATTTGCCCAAAAGTTGGTTTGGAAAAATTTGTAGTTGGCTTTTATATTATTTAATAGCTATACCATTTTTGGCTTTGTTTACATTTTTTTGTGGAACAAAAGTATATAACAAAAAAAGTTTAAAAAAATTAAAAAAACAAGGATATATGGTTTTTGGTAACCACACACATTTTATAGATGCTTTTGCGGTACAGGTAAGAATGACAGCGCCAAAACGTACTTATGTAATTTCTAACAAAGAAGCAGTAAGTAAGCGTGTGGTAAGAACTTTTACAAAAGCTTTGGGTGCGTTGCCAATAGCAGATACATTATCGGCTCATAAAAATATGAATA
>JAFTUZ010000155.1 GCA_017466005.1 Clostridia bacterium
TAATTTGTTGCATTTTGCCAGTGTTGTTGATTATGTAAAAACGTTGACGGGTACGAAATTTTAGCAAGTGTTGACGGAGTAATTGAGGAGTATTTTGATAGTCAAACTAACGAGTGGTATTATATTTACTTAGATTAAGGGGTTGTCAACCCCTTTTTTATTTTATTTTGAAATTTCTTTAATTTTATCGGGGATCGATATATTATATGTAGATTGGTTCGGAAATATTACAAATATTTTCGGCGAATTTCTTTTGCAAAAAGTGTAATATTTCAGTCGGCGCCGACATATAATGTAATATAAATAATTAAAGGAGTTGGTAATTATGTTTACTGCGTTGGCTATTGTAAGTGCTTTAGGTATTGTTGCTTTAAGTGGAGGGGAAACTACAAAACAACAAAAATCAACAGTTAAAAAATATTCTGTAGAATATTGTAAACAAAACCTCAACCAAAACGTTTTTGACAGTTGGAACTGCCAAGACATAGCGTACCAATTACAAGATAATTGGTTAAAAGACGACCTGGAGTATTTACTACGAAACGGGTACACTTTTCAACGTGCTATTGAAGAATTTGTAGAAAAAGGTAGAATTAAATTGTAGAAAAAGGTAGAAAAAGTTTCTACCTTTTTTCACGAATTTGAGTATATATTTGGTATTTGTACATATAATATTAATGTAATAAGTAATTAGAAAAAAGGAGTTGGCAAATATGTTATTAATTTTAGTAGGTTTAGGTTTAGCAAGTGTGGCAACAATTTTAATGGCAAATGAAGAATTTTAATTACATAGGGCATTGACATACTGTTAATGCCATGCTATAATAAAAGTGTAATAAAAACTAGCAGTAAAAACTTATTCGGACGAGTGTAACAAAAAAAGAAAAAAGTTTCAAAAAAGTGTAATAAAGCAACTCAGATATACATACAATATAATATAACAAATAAAGGAGATGTTAATATGTTAGTTAGTAAAAAAATTGATACATTTATGGAAAGTTTAAAAAATGTGGAAAATGTTAAGGTAGAGGCAGTATTTGACAACTTCGAGGGAGAGCAAGTATTTGATTACTGGTACGTGGTAATAAAAGGGGAAAAAACAAATATTTTCAAAATTTATAGCAAAAAACGTATGTCAAGAATTGGTGTATATTGTTGTAAAAACTTCAGAGCACAAGAACATATGTTAGAAGAAATTAAAAACTGCTTATAATAGCAGTAAAACCGGCAGAACCCGTTTATAACGGGTTTTTTTGCCGTTTCCGAGTAGTTGGAAGGGCAACGGGAAAAACGTTTTAAACCGGCGGAAAATCGGCGAGTTAGCGCCTGCTAACTTGTAAGCGCTCCCAATTTTCTTTGCCCCGATATTTATAGGGCAACAGCAATTTGCTCGAGTCTTTGTGTAAAATTACACAATCCAAACCCATGTCCGAGTGGAAAATATTTTCACTTTTTGCCGCAAAATAGTTGTATTTTTGATGGAAGTAACATATAATAGGAATATAAACAGAAAGGAGATGTTAATATGTTAGTTCAAAAATATTTAATTAATATCAAAACTCCAAAAGGTACACACGTTCAGGTGAAATGTTTTAACAACGTGGAACAGTTGGAAAAATGGGTTCTAACGCAGTACAAATCTTTTGATTATACATGGAAATTAATTTAAAAACGGGGTTGACTTACAACCCCACCCATGCTATAATGTAATTGTAAATAAGAAGTACAAATTATTCGGACGGGTTTTAAAAAAGTTTCAAAAATGTTTCAAAAAAGAGTATAATTTAATTGTTTCTTACATACAATATAATATAAATAATTAAAGGAGAGTGTTAATATGTTAGAAGTTAATAGCCGTGAACAATTAATTGAAGTGTTAGCAAATTTAGATTGGGCGGAGTTTATTACAATTCAAGTCGGAAATATGTCAATAGATTTATTTTACGATAATTTTGAAAAAGTTGTAATATTTGACCGTTGCGAGTGGGTATTTGATACACTAGACGAAGTTGAAAATTATATTTGTAGCGAGTACGGGTTACGATAACCCGTACTTCCAAATTTCAAAAAGTTTTCAAAAAAGAGTATATTTTATGTCAAATTGGCATATAATATAATATAAATAAAAAAATAAAGGGGTTGGCAAATATGGAAAATGTAAAAGTTATTAACAAATTTGATTCAGTGGTTACTGGTTTAAAAGGTAGCGAAGTTGCTTACGTAACACCAAACGGGTTACAATTTGTAATAATTGCAAGAGGTTGTAATTATTATGGAAACCCAACTTTCCACCTATACATGGACAGCGAGTCCATGGAAAAAGTAAAAAATTGTAAAAACCGTTGCGGACGTGTGTTACTAAACAAAAAAACTCAAATGCGTTACTTAACATTTACTAGCTACAATTTGTCAAGTAGTTTAGCACACTTATTTGAAAAAAGTGGAATTGAAACAGGACTTGAAAAATAGTTCTGTTTCTTTTCCAAAAAGAGTATATTTTAAATCGAAAGTACATATAATATAATATAACAAATAAAGGAGATGTTAATATGTTAGTTAATAAAAATTATAAAAATGCAACAAAAGAGTTCCAAATTTATTTAAACGTTTGCTTGCGTGGAGTTTATAACAGTAATATTCAAGTAAAACAAAATACAATAAAATATGCTATGTACGACGACGCCGATTACAATACAATTTTTGAAATTATGGAATTTGAAATGGCGGACGGCAAAAAATTTGAAATTTACTTCGAACCTAAAGGGCGAAAATATTTTAAACAAATTTAGCAAATTGGGTGGACAAATAGTTCCACCCATGCTATAATAAATATGTAGATAAGAAATAAGTAAAAAGCAAAAAGTTTCAAATAGTTGTAATATTTCAGTAAAATGGACATATAATATAGTAAGTAGTAAAAACTTATTCAAACGGGTAGTAATTTAAAAAATGTTTCAAAAAAATGTATAATATCTGTGTTACTTACATATAATATAGTAAGTAACAAAACAAAAAAACATAAAGGGGTTTGATACTATGGAAAATGTTAAACGAGTGAAAGTATTTACAAAAAACGGGAAAAAAGCATACATAATTGAAATGGGTCCAATTACTTTAAAAACTGCAAAACGTTTAAAAGTATATGCAGCAAATGATGGGTATTTATGCTACGATAACAAATTTGGAGAACGTTGTATGTTTACACGTTACCTAATGGGAGTTATTAACCCAGACGAAGTTGTAACATATAAAAACGGGAACCACTTAGATTTACGTATTGAAAATTTAGAAGTAATTTCTAAAGGGGAACGTGGAAAACGTAACTTGTCAAGTGAAAAAGGGCAAAAAATTGAGCCAGGTATTTACTACATTGAACGTGAACAACAGTACATGGTAAGCCATGTTGACCAATTTGGTAAACGCCATTGCCCACGCGCCAAAACACTTGAGGAAGCACGTAAAAAACTTCAAAAATTACAAAATATTTACAAAAAATAATTGCTAAAAGGGGGTTGGCAACCCCCTCTATCTATGCTATAATGTATTTGTAGATAGGAAATACTTAAAAAACAACAAAAAATAAAAAGCAAAAAAGTTTCAAATTTGAGTATAATTTCTATCGGAAGTACATATAATATAATAAGAAAGTTAATTAAAGGAGATGTTAATATGTTTACATTATTAGGTCAATTAAAAGAATTACAAGCAAATAACCCACGCTACGCAAATTTATTTTACCGTTTGGAAACTGGAAAAGTTGTAGTTTGCTTAGAAGAAACATTTTACGATTATGATTTCGAACCGGCAAAATTAATGGAAATTCTACAAAATTATTGCTACGAATGGTACAATAGTGTAGAAATTGAAGTTTATTTCAATTAATATTGGAGGGCAACTGCCCTCTTTTATTATCGCGGAAGTCGTTAAGAATCCCCTCAACCATACGAAGAAAACGTGATTTTCCCGTTTCCCAATCGCCAACCCAGCGCCGGGTAAGCGCTTACCTTTGTGTAAAATTACACCAAGTGCCGAGGAAAATGCTTTGCCCCTATAATTGGGCGCCTGGGAGAAATTGCTAACGAATTTCTGGAAACAGTAATAATTTCGTTAGTTCGTACATATAATATATTGGTCCCCTCTCAAATAATATTAATTTCAAATATTTGAAAATAATTGTAATATTGCCTGGAGTTTTAGTATATAATGTAGTATAATAAAAGTAACAACAAGAACTAGCAACTAGAAGTATTCGGACGGGCAACAAATTAAAAAAAGTTTCAAAAAGTAGTATAATTTTATTCGGACGGACATATAATATAATAAGAAAACAAAATAAAGGAGTTGGGTTACATGAAAAGTTGGTTAAAATGGCTATTTGAAACAGATTATGTATTTACTGCAAAACATGGAGAGTTCAATGGCGTTCCTGCTAGGGAGTACGTTTTCCGCAATGCTTTGCTAGTTGTAGTAAAATACGAAAATAAAAATGGAGGTATTGTTTTTACGCAAAACGGCAAAATTCAATGCAAATCAGTAAAACAATTAATTGCCGAAATTGAAAAAGTTTTAGCATAGGGGGTTGTAATTACCCCCAATCCATGCTATAATAAGTTATAGGTAAAAAACAAAACAAAATAAAAAATATTTCAAAAAAGAGTATATTTTAAAATAAAGTACATATAATATAGTAAGTAAATAAAAAAATAAAGGGGTTGTTAATATGTCAAAAGTACAAATTGAAATGGAAATTAAAAAAGTTTTACAATTAATGAATTTAACACTTGACAACGACGAATGGGCAAACTTACATTGCCAATATTTATTATTAAAAGAAATGCAAGAAAATTGCTAAAAGGGGGTTGTAATTGCCCCCGACCCATGCTATAATGTATTTGTAGATAGGAAATAGCAGTAAAAACTTATTCAGACAGGTAACAAAAAAGTTTCAAAAATGTTTCAAAAAAGAGTATAATTCAACTTAGAGGTACATATAATATAATAAGAAAACAAATTAAAAGGAGAGTTGATAATATGTTTACTTTAAAAGATGTTCAGTCAATTATTAAAGGGTTAGATGCTGTTACTGGTTTAAATGGAGCGGAGTTAGTATTTAAACAAACCAATAGCAAAAAAGTACTTGGTTCTTTTGTACATGCTGTCCGTCGTGTTAATGGACAAATTGTTCAACGTACTCCATTGAGATTTGAGTTTAGCAAATTAATTTTAAATTGCAACCGCGAAACACTTGTGGAAATTGTAAAACACGAATATGCTCATTACATGGCATTAATGGTTTACAACGACAACTGCGAACACGACTGGCGCTTTGTAGAACAATGTAGAAAAATAGGGGCAAGAGCAAGTGAACCTAGTTTTACAAATAAATACATTGAAGAACAAAGCATTAAAATGGCAAAATATGTAGTTGAGTGCCAAGGTTGTGGAACAGTATTTACATACCAAAGAAAATGTAACACACTAACAGCATGTCAAGAGGGAAATGCTAAATGTTCTTGTGGGTGTACAAATTTCAAAGTAACACAAAACCACTAAAAAAGTAAAAAAAGGGGTTGACATTTCAACTCCTTTTATTTTTGAGTTTTAACAGTTAGCGCCTGCTAACCAAATCGCCGAAGTTGTATGCCATTGCCCTATAATTACGAGTGAAAAGCAATTTCCTCGGGGATTTGTGTAAAATTACACAATCCAAACAGATGTTTGATTTGAAAAAAGTTGTAATAAAAAACTCGGTTGCCACATATGATATAGTAACCCCCGATAAAAAATAAACAAATTTCAAAAAGGGGTTGTAATTATTACAATTACATGCTATAATAAATTATAGGTAATAAATAAAACAAATTAAAATAAAAGCAAAAAGTTGTAATAATTACCTAGTAAGCACATATAATATAGTAAGTAAATAAAAAGCAGTAAAAACTTATTCGGACAGTAGTAATTAAAAAAATTAAAAAAATGTTTCAAAAAAGAGTATAAACAACCAAGTAGGTACATATAATATAGTAAGTAAAACAAATTAAAAAAAATAAAGGAGTTGGGTTACATGAGATATCTAACAGTTTTATTAGAAAATGGGTATAGTACATTACCAATAGCAAAATCAGATAAATGGCTAACTGACGAGCGTTTACCTTACGAATTATTTGAAACAGTAAATGGCGAGTATTTTGAACTTCGAAAAACTTATAACGGGGCGCTGGTATTATTTGATGTAACAGATTTATAAAAAATGCTAAAAGGGGGGTTGTAATTGCCCCCGACCCATGTTATAATGTAATTGTAATAAATAATAGGTATTGGGTTAGCGGCAGTGCCGTACCCAGTACCAAAAATTAAAAAAGTTTCAAATTTGAGTATAATTTAAATGCTACTTACATATAATATAGTAAGTAGTAAAACAAATAAAAAAATAAAGGAGTTGTTATTATGGGTTGCGTATATGTAGTTATGGCGTGTGAAAAATTTGAAAATAAGGGTTATGTTAGTTCAGATTGTTACAGCACATTAGAGGCGGCACAACAGTTCTGTGCTAGTAGATTTGAAAGTAAAAAAATTAATAATTTATATTGGAGTAGCAGTACATACGATTATAAAATTCATATATTAAATGTAAAATAAAAAGCAAATAATTGTAATAATTCGAGTCGGCAGTACATATAATATAATATAACAAAACAAACAGAACGGGTTGGGTTAGCGGCAGTGCCGTACCCAACCGCCAGCAGCAAATTTCAAAAATGTTTCAAAAAAGAGTATATTTTATATGTCAAGTACATATAATATAATATAACAAATAAAGGAGAGTGTTAATATGTTAGTTGTTAAAATTGAAAAATATGTAGGTTTAAAAGGTTCAACAGTAATTGTTGAAAAAGAGGGAAATGTAGTTGATAGATATACTACAACAAATATTGAAAAAATGTTAAAATTAATTGAAGAAGATTATGGAAAAGTTGACAAAATTATTGATAAACGGGTTGACCAATAGGTCAATCCGTGCTATAATAAGTTATAGGTAAAAATAATTAAATAATTACAACAAAAAGCAAAAAGTTGTAATAATCTAGTCCGAAAGGACATATAATGTAATATAAATAATTAAAGGAGTTGGTTGTATGTTAATGTTAAGAAATGGCAATGCTATGGATTTTGAGTACAATAAACGAACTGAAACGTTTACTGTTAGAGAGTACGGACCAGTGAACTACATTACTGAAATGAATTTAGACGAATTAATTGATTTACTTGAATATAACGGGCATTGGAGTTTGGCACTAGCAGTTGATGGATATTTTGGAAATTAATTTCCAAAACCCCGTTGACATTTTAAACCAATATGCTATAATAAATATATAGAGGAGGTGTTAATTATGTTTGACCAAGCTACTAGAGGTTAATTAAATAAAAAGTTTCAAAAATGTTTCAAA
>JAFTUZ010000001.1 GCA_017466005.1 Clostridia bacterium
ATGTGTATGATAATTATCAAGAATTTTTTAATACCCTAAAATAATGAATTGTAAAAATTACACTAGACAAAAATATAAAAACAGGCTAATATATATTTGTCATAAATTTGAGGAAAAACATGTTTAAATTTTTATTAGAATTAATCCGACGTATCAGCCCTTTTCAAGAAAAAGGTCTTGTTTATGTTCCGATTAAAAAAGATTAATTTAAATACTTTTAGGATATAATAAAAGACCTTTTTAAAAGGTCTTTTTTATTGTAAAAAATTGTATAAATAATGGCAATTATTTTTATTTAAATACGTTAATAGAAAAGTAAAGGTTAGTTATGAATAAATTAAGTCAAAATTTCCAATTAAATCGACGAGTTCAAAGATTAATGAACTTAATTTGGGGACTGTAATTTTAATTGGAAGGAAGTAAAATGAATATATCAGGCATTACAACAAATATAGCAAATAAATCAATAAAATTATTATCAGGGTTAGGTGACAATGATAATTCGATTGAGGCAATGGTTGTTAAGGATTGGATAGGTGATGCTGCAACCGTATACACATATAAAAAAGATGGCGGAAAAGATGACGCTAGAGAGAAAGCAATAGAAGAATTTGGAACAGGGGCGGTTTGGCTTTTTGGTATTCCTTTGTTAAAACAAGGAATTGATGCCTCTTTATATAAAGCTTTTAAATTAAATCCAAAATTCGATGCAAGATTATTAGAAAAAAAATCTGCTGATGCACTAAATCAAATGAAAACATATGCAAAAGGTGTTGAGAAGACTTTATATGATACTTTGGATGATATAAATCCTGTTATTCAAAAATTCTTTAAAAATGCAAAAGAAAATAAATTTTTATCTAAATTTACTAATGCTAACTTGTATAAAAATTTTGCTAAAGGCAAATTTTTAGTTGCTACTGCAATCAGTGCAGTAGCATTAAATAAAATTATTAAGTATAAGCAAAGAACGACTATGGATAGAATTAATGCTGACAATGCTTCGCATAGCGATAATTTAAATTCTATGCTTGTTATGAATAGTGTTAAAAATAACAAAAATTTTACTGCTTTTACAAGTAACAAAAATAAATCAAACGATATATCCTTTACTGGTTTTGGGTTATCAGATTTTATGTATAATCCAATTTTGAATACATCGCTACTAGATTGTGTTAGTGCTGGAACAAGCTTAAAAGAAGCAAGAAAAGGTGAGAGATTGGAAATTGGCTTTAAAGAATTGTGCCAAGTTGTTTTCACATATGGTTTAGCTAAGCCAATTCAAATAGGTTTTGAAAAAAGAGCAAGTAAAAAAGGTTTGCCGATTGAACTTGACCCACAAGTTTTATTTACAAAAGATATTGCTAAACAAATTGCTGATTCTAAGTCAACTATTGAAATGTTGAAAAAATCCGACGATGTTATTGCGGACTTAATGAAATTAAATGTCGATGATACTTTAGTTTCATTGCTTGTTAAGGATAATGTTATTTCTTTAAGTAAAGATAAACAATCAATTAGTTGTCTTAAAGGAATTGATGCCGATGCAATTAAAAAGACACTTTCAAAATTGACAGATTTAGAAGACCATATTGGTAATTTAAGTAAAATAAAAGCTTATA
Organism: Clostridia bacterium; assembly: GCA_017466005.1. Next base: position 1,623 of record JAFTUZ010000001.1, read on the forward strand.
AGACATTTGCTGTTATTGCAAACGTTTTAATAGCGGCTGGTGCTCTTGGTATTGTTCAACCAAAAGTTAACATTGCAATAAGAAAGTTATTACATAATGGTGATAATAGAAATCCAGCAATTGTTGCACAAGAAGAAAAAATTAAAAACTATAAAAAATTGGTGCAACAATCTTAAACTTCAATGAATAATTTTCTTCCAACTATATTTGGTTTGCCGTTATAATATCCAGCAAAATAACCACCTGCAACGGGCTGATTTTTGCCATAATAAGAGCTGGAGCCAAATGTTGTTGAAAGAAATGGATTTTC
>JAFTUZ010000015.1 GCA_017466005.1 Clostridia bacterium
ACAGGTATTACATAACACTTTATACCAAACTTACTTAATTCGTTAGCACCCTTTATAGTGCCATCTCCACCCAAAATAACCAAAGCATCAATACCAAGTTTTTGCAAGTTTTCAACAGCCTTAAGTTTGCCTTCATATTCACGAAAAGAAATACTTCTTCCCGCATATATCATACTTCCACCAATAGAAAAGATTAATTTAACATCTTCTGGTGTAAGTTTTTGCCAATTATTATCTACAAGCCCATTATATCCACGTTTAAAAGCAATTACTTCTAGACCTCTTTTTGTTGCAATATCCACAACAGTTTTTAAACACGAATTCATACCTGGCGCATCGCCACCACTAGTTATAACACCTATTTTATTAGTCATTTTCTTTTTCCCCTTAAAATAAAACTATAATATATTATATCAAATAATGATAAAATGTCTATTAATATTATATAAGTTTTATACAATCATCACACAACACTGCGTGCAATTCATTTAATAATGCCACACTACCATCTACAGATATTGGCAAACTAAATAATTTATTTTGAACAGAACATTGAACAACAACAGGAATTTTGCCTTTATAGTTTTTAAGAATTTCAGTAACTAAATTAAGCACTTCCTTATCTTGAATATTAAACTTTAAATATAATTTTTTAGAAGGCTTTTCTTTAACAGGTTCGGCTTGAGTAGTTTCAGTTTTCATATTCCATAAGTCTATATCTTCAAGTAAAATAATAGGTTTTTCTCCATCTCTAATACTTACCTTACCACGCAATTTAACCAAATTATCTTCTTTTAATTTTTCTTTATGCATATCATACAAATTTGGGAACACCATAACTTCAAACGAGCCATAAAGGTCTTCCACAGAAATTATAGCCATATCACGATTACCATTTTTAGTGCTTATTTTTTTTACACCATTAATAATACCACCGCAATTTACTACTTGCATATCTTTTATGTTGTCGTAAATTACTTCTTTTTCTTCGCCTTCTTCGGTTTCTATTTCGTGTCCTATAAGCATTTCACTAGAAAAACCAAAATTTTTCAATTGGTCTCGGTATTGGTCTAATGGGTGCCCACTAATATAAACACCTAAAACTGTTTTTTCAAATTTAAGTTTTTGTTGGTCGCTATATTCTGGTATATTAGGCATCTCTATTTTATTTAATGCTTTATCTTCTTTTAAAACATTATCAAAAAGTGACATCTGACCTTCTGCCTGATGTTTTCTATCTGCCCCCACTCGCTCTACAATTTTTTCATAAACCGCTATCATCTGACTGCGTTTTACACCAAAACCATCAAACGCACCGCCCCAAATCATAGATTCCAAAAAGCGTTTATTATGTGCCTGGCTGCCCATTCTAGAAATAAAGTCCTGCAAATCTACAAAATTACCGTTTTTTGTTCTTTCCTTAACCAAGTCTTCAACCAAAGCAACACCTACATTTTTAAGTCCACCTAAACCAAAACGCAAGTTGCCATTTTCCACGCTAAAATATGCCTGA
>JAFTUZ010000016.1 GCA_017466005.1 Clostridia bacterium
AAAACTTTTTGTTTTATTTGAGTTTTATTCATAATTTTTCCTTCTAAATTTCAATTTCATCTATATCTTTTATAATAGAATCAATCTCTTCTTTTGAATATGTACGAGAATGAATGGCTCCATTATCTTGGTTAATTCCCGATTTAAACACTTCTCCAGCCAATTTTGCTTGCTCTAAAGTGTTAATTTTTTGTTCAAACCAACTACCTAAAATTTTGTTTACATATTGCATTGGTTGTGCTTTATCACACGAAAGGGAAGCGGCATATTCTATAACTTCTTGTGGCATATTCCAAGAATATGTCCATGTTCTATAAAAGTCTCTGTCCCAAGCAGTAACATTTCGTAAAAGTTTGGCTTGTGTTAAAATTTTCTTTATTTGCTCATCTTGTTGTTTTGCTTTTGCAATAAATTGAGCAATACTTTCTACGCTTAACAAACCTTGTTCGTATAGTTTATTAACTATATTGTCCATACCTTCTAAATTTCTAATGCTATTTTTAAAGCAATATGTGGCAATAATTTTAAGTGTTTGTTCATTGTATCCACGTTGTATCCATGGATTTACATAACTTTCAACAACAATTTCTAGGTTTTCATAATAAACACCAATAGTTTTTGAAATTTCTTTTGCAATATTAAACATAGTTTCTTTGTTGCTTTCGTATTCTTGTATTTCTCTAACAGAAAAAAGTTTTAATTCGGCATATTTATTTAATTTTGAGTCTATTTTAACAAAACCGCCTTTTTTTATCAAACTTGCGACATATAAAATCACTTCTTGGTTAAAACCTAATTTATTAATCCATTTTAAATATTGTTGTCTTTCTTCAAAGGTTGCTTTTTTAGCAGAGCCTAATGATTTCATAATTTGTTTTAAGTTAGTTTCTGCTTCATTATATTCTTGAAGTTTTTCTTCTACTTGTGCCATAGTGGTAACACCTTCATATGCCCAGTTTTTAGCTACTGTTAAAATATAAGAATAGCCAACATTAGTACCTTTGTTATCAACACAGTATTGCATAATCATAAGCAAAGCCTCTGGTGCAAGGTGAAAAGTTTCAATTAAAGTGTAGTATTCTGCAAATTCGTTTGGAGTAATTTGTCTGCCACTTAAAATATTTTGTGCTTGCAAATTAAATTGCAAGTATTTATCGGGCTTAAATTTTTTCTTTGCTATTGCACCTTTTATTGGCATATATTGTACTTCTGGTGGGGTGCAAGCTATAATTTGTACCAAACCCAAATCCTGCCAATACTCAAAAGCGTCCATAACATCATCTGGACTAATACCTAAATTTTGCGAAAAACTATCTAATGTTGCTAAACTTGCGTTTAAAGTGTTGCTGTTAGAGCAAAGATACAATCCGTATAAATACACCTTGCATTGTTCACTGCTAGCATTAGGAAGGTATTGTTCCATAAAAATATTATCTACTATGGTAAATTTGTTGGCAACAAACTCACTTGAAAATTTACAAAATGCCATATAAAACTCCTTTGGTATAAATATATCAAAACTTCACATTTAAAACAATAGTTTTTTGAAAATTTAAAATATTTTGTTATTCTTGTGTTTTGGTTTTTATAAAACTCTATATATAGTGGTTATAACTTTAAAATTCTTTTCGTATATTATTAAAAAAGGAGAATGTATGAAAAAATTTTTTAGTTTTGCTTTAGTATTGTTGTTTGGGTGTATGCTTTTTACTGGTTGTGGTGAAAAAGATTTAGTTGCAAATGCAAGCAATGAGGCAAATAATTATCAAATTAATGCTGAATTAGATTATGCCAATAAATCACTTATAGCCACAGAAAAGTTAGAATATAAAAATAAAACTAATTTAGTATTGGAAGAAATAAAATTTCATTTACATCCAAATGCTTTTTCTGCAGATGCAGAAAAAAATAAATCTGTTTCTGAAGTGCAATTTGAAAAAGCATACCCTAATGGTTTTTCGGAAGGGAACATAAGTATTGAAAGTGTTAAAGTTAATAATAAAGATGTTGATATACAAGTAGAGCCCGAAGAAAAGCAAATATTAACAGTTGCAGTTGGAACTTTAAAACCTAACGAAACAGTTGATATAGAAATTAAATTTAGTTTAATAATTCCTTGCGTGCAACATCGTTTTGGTTATGGTGATGATACACTTAATTTAGGTAATTGGTATCCTGTGGTTTGTGTGTTTGAAGAAGACGGATTTTTTACAGATGGTTATAGTCCAACAGGCGACCCATTTTATTCTGATATAGCAAATTATATAGTTAATATTACCTATGATGACAATTTAGTGCTAGCATCTACGGGAGAACTTTTAAAAGAAACATCAGAAAATAATAAAAAAGTTGCTTCTTATAGAGCATTAGCGGTAAGAGATTTTGCAATGGTTTTTTCTGATAAATTTGAAGTAAAAACTGCACAAGCGGGTGAAACTATAATTAATTATTACTACTATAATGATGAAAAAAGTGATGAAAATTTGCAAACGGCGGTAAATGCTGTTAATACATTTAACGAACTAATTGGGCTTTATCCTTATGCTGTATTAAATGTTGTAAAAGCAGATTTTTTGCATGGCGGTATGGAGTATCCTATGCTTGTTTATATAAGTGATGCTATTACTTCTGATAGTGAATATACCAATGTAATTGTTCACGAAATTGCTCATCAGTGGTGGTATGGAGTTGTGGGAAATAATCAAACTGCTTATGGTTGGTTAGATGTAGGGCTTTCGGAATATACAACAGCGTTATTTTATGATAAAAATACACAATATGGTTTAACAAGTAAAGATGTTTGTGCAAACAGTTTAAGTGCATATTTATTGTTTTGTGATGTATATAGAGAGGTTTATGATGATTTAGATACCTCAATGAATAGAAGTTTATATAATTTTAATACAGAAACCGAGTATGTGTATTTAACTTATGTAAAAGGTGTTTTAATGTTTGATAGTATTGCAGACCACATAGGTACTAGTAAAATGGAAAAATGCTTGCAAGTTTACTATAAACAAAATGCTATGAAATTTTCAACACCAAATGCCTTGATTGAAAGTTTTGAAAAAGCAAGTGGAAAAGATTTAAAAAGTTTTATAACAAGTTGGTTAGATGGTAGTGTTATTTTAGAACAACTTGCTGGTTAAAAGAGTTAAACACTCTTTTTTGTTTTATTTTTATATAAGTTGTGGTATAATTAACAAAGGGAGGGGGTATGGCAATTACATTAACACAAGATTTAAATATAAATAATTTTTTTGAAAAAAGCAAAAACATAATTATTTTTAAGGACGGAAAATCTAAATTATATAAACAAAACACGCAAGAATATAAAAATATTATGGAAAAATTTATGCAACAAGTAAACTATTCTTACGAAATGCCTGCATTTGGTGTTAGTTTGCACAACGAAACAGTAAAAGCAATGAAAAGTGGGGTGTGGATAAGGTTTGATTTTGAAACAGAACAACAACACAACGGAATGCCGTTTAATTCGCTTTTAATTAATATAACACAAGATATGTATGGATTTAATGTGATAAGAATGCAAGGAAAAGAATATGATGGCCGATGTTTTTACTTAAATTTAGAAGATAATATGAACAATTTTTATGACTATTTAAATAGCGAATTTAAAAAGTAGTTTTATTGTAAAAATAATAAAAAATAATTAATTTGTAAAATTCAATAATTTGATAAATAATTTTAAAAAACTATTGACATTT
>JAFTUZ010000017.1 GCA_017466005.1 Clostridia bacterium
AAAAATTATGATAGTATGTTGGTTCTTTCTCACTTTAAGGGCCATCAAATGGGTGGCTTTGGTGGTGCCTTAAAAAACATAAGCATTGGTATTGCCTCACGCAACGGCAAAACCTGGATACACTCTGCAGGACAAACAAAAGATGTAGAAAGAATTTGGAAGACCCCTGCTAAGCAAGATGACTTTTTAGAAAGTATGGCAGAAGCAAGTAAATCTATAGTAGATTTTTTCAAACCAGAAAATATGGCATACATTAATGTTGCAAACAACTTATCTGTTGACTGTGATTGCAACGCTCACCCTAAAAAACCAGAAATGGCAGATATTGGTATTTTTGCTTCGCTTGACCCAGTTGCTCTTGATCAATGTTGTTACGACCAAATTATGTCTTCAACCGACACCGGCAAAAAATCACTTGTAGAACGTATGCAAAAATTAAATGCTATACATATTGTAGAAGAATCTCACTCTCTTAATATTGGTTCAAGAGAATATGAAATTATTTGCATAGATTAGTTTTTTAATTAAGTTTTGTTGTTTTAATTTTAAAATTTAATTATCCACTTTATATGCGTTTTTTGTGGATAAAAGGAGTAGTTTTTATGCAACAAAAAGTACAGGAATTTAATAAAAATATGTCTTGCCATAAAAAAACAATGCCTATATACGCAAGATTATTAGATATTCAAAGCGAGTTAGGTGAATTATCAAAAGAGTATCTAAAATCCACTAAATACGGAACCGAAAATTTCTCTTTGTCAAATGACTTTAAACTTGAATATGGCGACGTAATTTATTCTCTTTTATCTCTGGCTAACGAAACAAATATAGATGCCAACGAGTGTTTAACTATGGCAATAGAAAAATATAAAAATCGTCTTGTTAAAACTAACAATATGGGTAGTAAAAATTAAAAGAGGTTTTAAATGAAAAAAAATGTTTTAATAATTTCTTCCAGTCCAAGAGTAAATAGTAATTCTTTAGGGCTTTGCCAACAATTTTGTAAAGGGGCTAAAGAATCTGGACACAATGTAGAATTAGTAAATTTGCAAAACACAAAAATTGGATATTGCATTGGCTGTTATGCTTGCCAAAACACAGGCAAATGTTTTCAAAAAGACGATATGCAGGATATTCAACAAAAAATGTTAAACGCTGATGTTATTGTTTTTGCTACACCAGTTTATTTTTATAGTATGTCTGCTCAACTTAAAACATTAATCGATAGAACTACCCCATTTTACACTCAAGTTAGGGCTGATATTTATTTATTTGCAACTGCTTGGGATTCAGACAAAAACAATTTATTAAGTACCATTGAAGCAATGCGTGGCTTAACAAGAGATTGTTTTGAAAACTGCCAAGAAAAAGGTGTTATTGTTTGTGCAGACACTCACGGACAAGGAGATGTTATATCAAAACCCGAATACAACACTGCTTATGAAATGGGTAAAAATTGTTAAGCGTAAAATAAAATATTTTAATTTTATATTTTAAATAGTAAACAAAAAAAGGAACAAATTTTGT
>JAFTUZ010000018.1 GCA_017466005.1 Clostridia bacterium
CTCCGAACACATATTTGCATGGTTTCGGGGATGATCTTAAAATTTTAGATTTATATGCTGAAAGAGGGTTGATTAATAAAGATTATGAATTAGGCATTAGTCATACTATGCATCATGTTGTTTCACTTTGGCATATAAAGAAAAAAATAAAACTTGCTGATTATATCGTAAATTACAGTGGCATGAGTGTAAAATACGAGGGGAAATATGAGATGGTTCCTTATGGTGGTTTAGATAAGTTCGTTGAAAAAATGAAAAAAATCCCACATTGGGCATGGGAAGCTGAAAGTAGCATGGAAATTCGTTTTATGCCAAGTTTGGCAAAAAATGAAAAACAATTAGCTTTTATAATCAATGGCAGAGATAAATGTTTAAAATCTTATTTTGAAAATAATTTAATGGATCTTGACTTTGATTTTGATGTTGCACAAAGTTTTATAAACTTTAAAAATGAGCAAATTAAAGAAACATTTAAAAACGATCGCAATCAAGGAGATAAAGGACGTTGCGCTTATGTTGTTTTTGCAATTCCAAAAACTCTTTTTGAAGGCGTACTAGTAGGCAGAAAATTTGAAAAAAATAAAAAGATATTAAAACACATTAAAGAAAAACTTCCAAATTGTTATATATGTAATCTTGATGGAAAAGTTATCGTGGAATAATAAGATTAAAACAGCAAAAAGTATTGCTGTTTTTTATTAAATTTCAATATGCTGTGTTATTGAAATAAAAAAGTCCAACCTGTTGGGGTTCGACTAAATTTTCATGGTAGCCCTACGGAGAATCGAACTCCGGTCTCAACCGTGAGAGGGTCGCGTCCTAACCTCTAGACTATAAGGCCATATATTACTTTTTTATATTAGCATATTTGTTTTCTTTTTTCAAGCACATTAATTCAAATTTTTAAAATTTATAGCCATTATCTTATTTTTATGATATAATACTAACAATTAAGTACAAATGAAAGAAAGATGGTTTAATTATCGTCCTATATGTTTAGTTTTTGGCTTTTTATTATTAGGCTCTGTTTTTTCGTTTTATTTACTAAAAGCAATTGCTTTTGTTGTAACTTTAGCTTTGGCAGCAACTCTAGCATTATTAACTTTGGCAATATATAAAAAGAAACCGCAGTATTTGCTAGTGCCGTTAATCTCTTTTGTTGTGGGAATTGGAATGTATCATCTGGCAGTGTTTAATTTTAATGAAACTATAAGTTACACTCCAACAACAATTGAAGCACGTATTTACAATGTTTCAGATGAAGAGAATGAAATGATATTGGTGGAATGTGACTCGTGTGTTTTTAATGGAGATAAAATAAACGATAATTTAATATTATATATTTACGATAATAGTGGACTGTTTAACAATATTGAAGTGGGAAGCGTGATTAGCTTTACGCCTTATAGATTTTATAAGTCCGATTTATTTTATTACAAAAATCCAAGCGCAAGATTGTATGCAAATGATTTAAAATACACGGCAAGTGTGTTTATAAGTAATATTTCGTACATTAAAACGGATAAAAATGTTTCTGAAATTATAAAAGAACAAACCAAAGAGAATTTATATTCGGGTTTAACAAATGAAAATGCTGAAATCGCTTATTCTGCCTTATTTGGTGATAAAGATTTATTAGCAGATAAGCAATACAGTGTATACAAGCTTTCAGGAGTTGCTCACTTGCTTGCAGTTTCTGGTTTACACGTGGGAATAATAGTAGGAATATTAAATTGGTTATTAAAGCGGATTAAAATAAATAACTGGGTTAAATTTAGCATTGTAGCAGGCTTTCTTTCCCTATATTCTTATATATGTGGTTTTTCATTTTCAATAGTTAGGGCAAGCATAGTGGCGCTTGTTCTAATGCTTTCCAAAATATTAGGAAAGGAATATGATAGTTTAACATCAATTTCCTTAGCTGGTATAATAATATTTGTAATAAATCCATTTTGCATATTTGATGTAGGGTTTTTGTTAAGTTTCGGTTGCGTTTTGGGTATTGTTTTCTTAAATAAACCTATTTATAAAGCTCTAAGGAAATTTAAAGTTCAAGAAAACATTGCGCAAGCGTTGGCTATAAGTATGGCTACAACTATTTCTATTATCTTTATAATGGC
>JAFTUZ010000019.1 GCA_017466005.1 Clostridia bacterium
ACAACAATAGATTTTATTCCGACTTCTACAGTTTTTTCAAGCCATTTATCAATTTCACCTTTATTAGTATTTACCTCAGGAATTAAAATAAATTTAGTTTCAACATAAATTTTATTATCAATATTCCTTTGCGCATCAGAATATTTTTTAGCATTTTCCCAAAACTTATTAAATTTATCAACTCGTTTTACAGACTTAAAAGTCTCTCTAGTACCAGAATCAGCAGATAAACAAACAGATAATTTTTTCTCTTTTATACCATTTGCAATTGCTTTTGAAAATTTTATACCAGAAGAATGAACCGTAATGCGCTCAGCACCATTTTTTAGTAAGAAGTTAACTAAATCTTCAAATTCATTTAAAATAGTAGGTTCACCGCCAGCAAAAGTAACTTCACCACCAATTTTAAACAAATTCTTTTTAAATAAATCTGTAATCATAGGTAGAACTTTATAATGAGGTCTTCTTTGGAAATTCTTTTTATCCCAAGAGGTATAGCAATAAATGCAATCACTATTACAATGAGTCCAATGGTTAAAATGAATATAATTAACTCTTTAACAGGCGAAAACTTTGCCAAAATAAAAGACGCAACCCGAGCAAAAAAATCTTGCTCGGCTTTTGGCGTGCAATATAATTTAAAAGCGCCAATAGCAACAATGTGTGCAGACAACATTTTATATGTTGTTAGCGATTATATTGCGGCAACAAAAGCACAAGAATATTTTGAAGCGTTGGGCAAAAAGGTTAGCATATTTGTTGCTAATACCGATTGCTTTTTATACAAAAAGGCACAGTCTAGTGCCAACAACATAATGCGCGTAAAAACTTTGTTTAATATGTTTACAAACAAAGATAACGTGGTTATTGCAACAGCAGATAGCCTGTTTTCTCCATGTATAGATCCCGAAGTTTTTGCAAACTGCATTATTCACTTAAAAGTGGGGCAAACGTTAAGCCCAAGATTGTTAGCACGTCAAATTGCAGATTGCGGATATACAAAAACCGACTTTGCTACCGAAGCTGGGCTTTTTAGTGTGCGTGGCGAAGTTGTAGATATTTTTGCAATTAATTATGATAAACCAATAAGAATTGACTATTTCGATGACGAAATAGAAAGCATTAGTGTGCTAGACGAAAACGGAAAGGCAATTGAGCAACTAAAAACTATTAGCATTTGCCCATATAGCAATTTATTACTTTCTAGTGAAGAAGAACAAGAAATTTTAGCTAAACTAGAAAACATTAAAAAACTTCAGTTTTCAGACGTAAACGAACACACAATTTTCAATGCACAGGTAGAAGATTTAATAAACAAAATAACAATGGGCGACCGCTCGTTTAATCAAGATTGCGTATTTAGTTTGGCGTGCAAGCCTTATACAATAATCGACTACATTAGGGCAACCGGCCGCGATTATGTATATTTTATAGACGAAGCAAAATTTATTTATGATATTTTGGTTTCTGCCGATAAAGAAAACTCAACCAGAATAAAAGAATTGGCAAATGCAAATACGTTAATCGCAGATAAAAAATATGCTGTTAATAGTTTAGAAAATATTTTAGCAGATTTTAAAAGCCTAACAGGTGTTGCGTTTCAAAAAATTACAAACGCCAACAAGTTTTTTGACCCACAAG
>JAFTUZ010000020.1 GCA_017466005.1 Clostridia bacterium
ATTTAGGTGAAGAGATAAAAGATGGTTCTATAGTTTTAAGCAATCACGTAGGCAAAACTGCGCCGCTAAAACTTGAATGTTATTTAAAAAAGCCTTTTAGATTTTGGGGCGCTCATGAAATGAATGAAGGATTTAAGGCTCTTTATAAATATCAAAGTGAAGTATTTTATCATCAAAAGCAACACTGGAACTTAACAAAAGCAAGAATATTTTGTTGTGTTGCGGCACCTTTAACCTATATGTTTTATAGTGGCTTAAACTTAATTTCTACTTATAAAGATGTTAGATTTAGAAAAACTATTGATGAAAGCGTTGAAACATTAGAAAAAAATCAAACAGTAATTATTTTTCCAGAAGATTCTTCGGAAGGGTATTTAGATGAATTAAAAAGTTTTTATTCTGGTTTTGTTGTGCTTGCAAACACTTGTTATAAAAAGGGTATGGATTTACCTATTTATGTAATGTATTATAGAAAAAAAGAAAAAACTTTTGTGGTAGATAAGCCAATTTTATATTCCGAACTTATAAAAGAAGGTGTAGATAAAGATAAAATAGCCGAAAAATTATGTAATAGGGCTAACGAACTTAAAGATATTAAAATAAATAAATAATAGTAAAATTATTAAAAAACACTTAAAATTGAGTGTTTTTTTGTTTATATAATATAATTTGTGTAAAATTTTAAAAAATTTATTAAATATTATTATTTTTTTATGTATTATGATATAATTAAAATATAAGTTTTATTAATCAACTTAAATAACGCAAGTATATATAAAAGGAAAAAATATGGGTAAACTAAAAAATTTTAAAGAAAATGCAGAAATTAAATTTAAAAATGGCGATGTTTATGTAGGTGATGTTGGCAATGGTAAACCGCAAGGGAAAGGTGTGCTTACTTATGCTAATGGTGATGTTGTTGTGGCTGAATTTGATAAAGGTAGGTTTAATGGTAAGGTGGAATACACCTTTGCTAATGGTGATAAATATGAAGCAAATTATAAAAAAGGTGTGCTAGATGGCAGATTGTCGGTTGTTTTTACCAATGGTGATGTTGTTGTGGTGGAAGCAAAAAAAGATAAAGCCAAAGATAGGTGCTTTATTCATTTTTTTAATGGGGATTGGCTTAATTTTAGTTTAAAAGGTAGTTATCCTGCTTTAGATTTATGTTATAACTTGCGTGGTGATAAATTTAATCCTAAATTAAATGCCGAAGTTAGTTTTATTTTAAATAATAAATTAAGTATTGATGCGGAAATTAAAAACGGTAAATACGAAGGTAAGTTTAAGGGGCTTTTTACAAATAATGAAAAAAGTTTTTTTCTAGTATTAGAAGGATTGTTTAAAAATGGGGCAATTAATGAAGATTTTACCGTAAAATTGTTTAATAAAAACATATATTCAACTAAAATTGGAATAGTAGATGCAGAAGAGTTTGGTGTGCTAGATAATGAAGAAAACACTTATTATGGTGGTTTAAAAAATGGTTTACCGCACGGTTTTGGGATTTCAAGAAGTAAAAAAAAAGATGAAAACTTTATTGGTAAATACGAAAATGGTTGTAGGAAATGTGGTATTATTTATGCTAAAAACGATATAAACTTAATTTGTATGTATAAAGAAAGAAAAACTTATGGAACAGCAATTTGTTTTGCAAAAGATACTAACGTTGTTAAATTTAATGTAGGTGATAACTTTTTACCAGATGGCGAGTGTTTGTATTATGCAGATACTTCTGATATAAGAAAAGGAAATTATATAAACGGAGCACTTAATGGTTACGGTTATATGCAATATACTAAAGGTTATTATGTGGGGCAAGCAGAAGATGGTATTCCTCATGGTTTTGGTGTTTTTGAAGAATACGAAGGTGATATATATAAAGGAAATTTTGAGCACGGTGTGAAATGTGGTTATGGTACTTTAATTAAGAAAAACGGTGCGTTATACGAAGGTGAATTTAAAAACGGTAAAATTTCTGGTAATGGTAAAATTGTGGCAAAAAATGGTGCTGTTATGGAAGGGTATTTTGACCCAGAAACAGGCAATTTTTCTGGAGAAGTACAAAAAAATGGAACAAGTGTAAGTTTTACGCTTGAAGATGGCGAACTTAAAGGTAATATGAGTTTAAAAGCCAAAAATGGTTTTGAGTTTACAACATCTAGCAATGGCGATTGCAAAAATGGTTATGTAAAACTTGTTTTACCAAATGGTTCGGAATATGAAGGCGAATTAAAAAATGGTGTACCTAATGGCCATGGAACGTTAAATTCGGTAAAAAAAGGTGTTGTGTTAAGCGGAACTTTTGTAAATGGAAAACTGCAAGGGCAAGGTATGCTTTGTGATAATAAAGGTGTGGTGTATCAGGGCGAATTTGTAGATAGTGTTCCAAATGGAAAAGGTAAGTATAATTTACCTGATAATATGGCTTATGAAGGTGAAGTAAAAAACGGTAAATATCACGGAAAAGGTGAGTTTATAACCGCTAACGGAAATATTTTTAAAGGCACATTTAAAGAAGGTAAACGAGAAGGATATTTTGAATGCTTGTTTAAAACAGGGCAAAGTTTTAAAGGGGAATATAAAAATGATAAGCCTAATGGTTATGGCGAGTTTTATGAAACAGATGGAACTTGCACAAAAGGGCAATGGAAAGATGGAAAATATATTGGGTAATAAATAAACAAAAATTATAATAAAAAAATGCTATGGAAATAGCATTTTTTTATTCTTTTATACCCAAAAGATAATTTATGTTTTTTATTAA
>JAFTUZ010000021.1 GCA_017466005.1 Clostridia bacterium
ATAGACCCTGAAGTTTGGAAGCAATACACCGAACTTACACAAAGGGCAAACTTTTTACAATCTATTGAAGATTTTGAGGGGTGCAAAGCCGCATCTACAGAAATGGTAGAGTTGTTGCCAGAGCAATACGAAGGCTGGGCATTTTTAGCAATGGTAGAGGCTGTGATTATTGAAAACTTGATTAACGAAAATAAGTTTAATGATGATACCAAACTTGAAGAAGTTGATACCTATTTTGAAAATGCGTATAAATTTGCTGGTGATAAAGATGTTAGCCAAATTAAACAAGTACACGCAGCGTTTTTAAAGAAAAACTTATTGCACGCTTGTGATGTAAATATTGCAGATGCAGAAAGCAAACTTAAGGAACTTACTAAAAAACAAGCAAAAGCAAAACCAAAAGCAAAGCCAAAAACACCCACTGTGCAAAAAGTTATTAAAACCCGAGTAAAAAAATCTAGTAAAGAAGAAGTTTTAATAGACCCAGACCCTATAAAATTCCCAAGTGACTTTAAGGTGTTACGAATTATTTTTTGGATACTTTTTGGATTTACTTGCCTATTTACCGCTGTATCTATTGGAATATTGTTTTTTCCTAGTATGTTTACACAAGAAGCATTACAAAATGTAACATTTGCAGAAATTACTTATATTTTCATAGTAACAATTGCAACACTAACGCTAACAATATCGTGGATAGTTTTCTATTTAATTAGAAGATTTAAAAGAGTAGATTGCACAAAACCAGTTGTGTTTAAAGTTTTAAGATATATATTTGTTTCTGGATTTTTAATTTTTGCTGTATTAAGTTTTTGTATTGGAACAGTTTTGGTGTTATACCAGGCAGCGCCTACATTGTTTGAAGGTTCGTTAAGCCAAGCAACAATAGAAAATATAGATGTTGAATATTTAAAACTTAAAATATATGGAATAATTGCTGGTGTATGCTTGATTGCATTAATTATAGAAGAATTTATAAACCATATAAGATTAGACCATTATTTAAAAGGCTATCCAAAAGTAAAAGTTCTTGATGTATTTATAACTGCGTTTGACTTTCTTATGATAATTTCTTTCGTGTCGGTTATTTTGTTTGGAATAGTATCACTTGTAAACCTTATTGTACCAGACCTTGCAAAATTAATATTTGCAGATGCAACTGCAAATGCCGTTTATATAATGCACACCGCTCTTTGGATTAGTGCTGCAATATTTGGTGGGGCTTTAATTACGTTTATAATCCTATCTATGTTTAATAAAGAAGATACAATAATAAACGTACCTGCCGAAAACACCGAAACCGAACCTGATGCAGAAGAATCAACTGAAACCGAAAATGGTGATGATAACGCAGAAGATAATTCTGATGATGAAAATAAAACAATGATATATGGATATCAAAATTATATTAAATTGCAAACAATGAAAAAAGAAAATTGGAGCAATTTAAGTGATGAAGAAACTATAATAGTTGCACAAAAACTTATGAAGAAAAATGCAAATAAAGATGTTATAGATCTATACCTATAATAACAAAAAATAGCAGGATACCTGCTATTTTTTGTTATATACCCACAGTTTTATTTATTTTTTTGGTGTTTTCTTATTCTCTTTTTAGTTGTTTTGCTTTTTCTAAATCCACTTCTGTTCCATAGCCATATTCATAACATTG
>JAFTUZ010000022.1 GCA_017466005.1 Clostridia bacterium
AAGTTTGTTTGAAGAATGTGTAAGGTTTAAAAATTTTACATATCAACCAAACACTATAACACAATTGCCTAATAAAACATTTTATAATTGTTATGCTTTAGAAACTTTTACAGCACTAAATAAAATTAATATCGCACAAAATGTTTTTGAAAATTCAGGACTTAAAGTTTTTAACAATAGTACAAATATTAATAGTATAGGTGCTTATAGCTTTAAAAATACTAAAATTATTAATTTAAATTTAACTAACATAACAGACACCTATATGCCTCAAGAGTTTGTTTATAATTGTTCTCTTTTAGAAAGTGTTGAGTTGCCAAACACAATAACATATATTTCTAATAGTTGTTTTGCTGAATGTCCAAAATTAAATTTTGAAGATATGTCAGTATTTTACAATGTTACTGCTATTGAAAACGGAGCATTTAAAAACACTGCGATAACAAATTTTAATTCTTGGGATCAACTTGATAATATAGGTAGTAGTG
This sequence comes from Clostridia bacterium, assembly GCA_017466005.1. The sequence continues at coordinate 489 of JAFTUZ010000022.1, forward strand.
TGTTTGAGGATTGCAAACAACTTACAAGCGTTGATTTGTCAAAAGGAACATTTGTATCGTTGATAAGAACCTTTAAAAATACACCTATTGAAGGCGAAGTTGAAATTCCGGGAAGAATAAATAGGTATGCATCTGCGTTTAATAATTGCAATTCAGTTACAAAGCTTAAATTTTCTGCAGGTGAAACAATTTATATGGCTGAGTTATCTATTGACAATATGGATGCTTTAGAAGAAATTGAATTTAATAAGGTATTCAGTTTTCAAAGGCTTGTATTGGTTTCGGAAGGTACACACATTTTTGGAAAATTAATTTCTTTAGAAAAAATTATTGATGTAGGTGAAAAAAATCTATTATATTATTTTAGCACATATGATGGTTATGAAAATCCAACTGAACATTTCCAGGTTTATACCCCTACAGGTAGTGACACAACGTATTACATACCAAAGACATTAACAACCCTTGAGTTCTTAGGTGGAAATTCAGCGTATGCAAAAGCAAGGGGGTGGGAATCTGAAACATTAACAACTCTTATTTTGCACGAAGATGTTAAAAGTGTTGAATATTTTAAAAATTGTATTAATCTTGAAAATATTGATATGTCTACAGTTAAAGATGTAGGAGTTAACGCCTTTGCTGGATGCACAAAATTAAAAACTATTGATTTGTCAAATGTTGAAAGTATAGGAGGTAACGCTTTTACTGGATGTACAGAGTTAACCGGAGTTGATTTGTCAAATATTGTATCAATAGGTCAAAGTGCTTTTGAAGGTTGTACAAAAATAACAACCATTGATTTATCCAACCTTAATTCTGTAGGCGAAAAAGCGTTTTTAAATTGTACAAATTTAATTATAAATAATGATTTAGCTTTAACTTCACTTGGCGAAAGTGCATTTGAAAATTGTTCTTTAATAAATATTAATATTGATTTATCTGGTTTAACACAAACAAATATTCCTGCAAGTGCTTTTAAAAATTGTGAAAATATAAAATCATTTACTTTTCCAACAACCATAGTAGAAGTACAAAGTTATGCTTTTTATAATTGTAAAAATGCAAACTTTAGTATTGAATTTGATGGAAGTGTGAAATTTGGTTCATATGCTTTTGCAGAATCAGGGATTACAAGTGTTAAATTAAAAAGCAGTTTAAACGATGACAGTGGCGAATATGTTTTTTTAAATTGCAAAAATCTTAAAATTTTCACTTTTAGATCGTCAGAATTTACGACTTATAATTTTTACTTACATAAAGGATTTTTTAAAGGTTGCACTGCTATTGAGACAATTGATATAACAAATGTAAAATATGTATATGAGGAAGTTTTTGCAGATTGTACTTCATTAAAGGAGATTAAACTTAATACTGAAAGAGAAACATATTTTGACGAAAGTGCGCTTACAGGTACTACAAGTTTGGAGCAAATTTCTTTGAATATGATTATTTGGTTATAACTTATGTTTTAATTGATGATAATTTTACTGGCGACTCAAAGCCAACAAGAATTATTAAAGAGTATAGTGCAATTAAAGTTTTTTTTAAAGTTTAAGAATTAAATTTTTGAAATCAATTTATAAAATTAGTTGATATAAAACAAATTTAGAACTAAAGTAAATATTTTTATTGTTTTAAGCAGTATAAATAGGCAACTTTAGTTCTTTTTTTTGTAATTTGTTTGTTTTCAAACGTCTCATTTCCTTGACAATCTTGCGTGGGGGGGGGGTAGAATATAATTAGGATTTATAGTGTGAGAAATACACATAAAAATATAAAATTATAATTTTTTTTGGAGGGAAAGTATAGTGTATATAGTAAAAAATAAAGCGTTACAAATTTTGTTAGTTTTAGTGTTTGCTTTTATTACATGTTTTACTTTGTTTGCTTGTGCCGGAGGTGGAGACCCTGGT